>CAZKKD010000018.1:0-21712 GCA_964553265.1 uncultured Planctomycetales bacterium
TCTCGGCAGCGGACGCCGTGGCGTCCGGCTTGTCTTCGGTCCGGGGGGGCGACGCCTTGGGCGTCTTCTTCGACGCGTCGGTGGCGGGGGCCGCGTTGGCGGAGGTGTCCGAGGCGGAGGGCCTGTCTTCCGTGCCGGCGCCGGCCGCCTGCGAATCGGTCGCGTCGGCGGGAGGCGATGCGTCCCCGCTGTCCGTTTCGGCGGGGGCCGGCGTGTCGGTGGTCGGAGGGCTGGACGCCTTGTCGTCGGTGGCCTTGGGCGCGGGTGCGGTGGCGCCGGCCTCGGCGCCCGCTTCCCTGTCCCGGGCGCCGGGCGGGGTGTCGTCCTTCATGAAGACGACGGCGAAGATGGCGACGGCGAGCGCCACCGCGGCAACGATGGCCACCGTCACGCCCGAATTGGACTTCTTGCGCGCCCGTCCCTTGGCGGAACGGCGCGCGCCGCCGCCGGACCGTCGCTTGCGGCGCCGGACGCTTTTCGGCGGGCCGCCGCGGGCGGCGGGCGGTTCCAGCATCCGCTCCATGATGGCCTGCGCCTCTTCGGCGGGGACGCCGTCGATGGCGGCGAGGGCCTGGAGGCGTTTCCAGTCGCGCAGGGTGGACTTGCCGTCGGGGCACTGGTGAGTGACGCGCTTCTCGAAGCGCTCGTACCGCTTGGCGAGCATGTCGTCGTCGGGACGGCCGCGCTGGGCGTTGTTGGCCTCGAGGCGCATCTCGATGACCTTCTGCGCGTTCGCTTCGCTGAGGCCGAGATTGGCGGCCATCGGGATGAGCTGCGCTTCGTCCTCCGGCGAGAGGAAGCCGTTGGAGAGGGCGAGATCCACCGACGCGGCGAAGTGCTTGGCCAGTTCTTTCTGGCTCGCCTTCTTCTCCGCCGCGGGGCGGGGGATGCGCTCCAGGATGACGTCGACCCCGGTGAGGCCCATCTGCTCCAGCTTCTGCTTGACGGCCGGGCGCTTCTCCTCGGGGAGGCAGCCGTTCTCATCGGTGACCTTCGCCAGCAGGATGCGCACCTTTTTGCGGAGCTCCGCCACCTTCTCGGAGTGCTCGCGCGACTTGGCGGCCTGGGCGATCTCTTCGTCGAGGGCCTGGCGCCGGGCCGGATCGCCCAGCGTGGCGGCGGCCTCTTCCAGTTCCTTTTCGAAGGCGGCGACGATGGGGATGAACTGCGGGCTCGGCACGCTCTGGCGCAGGCGCTTGCGGCGTTCCTTCAGCTCGTATTCGAGCACCTCGTCGGAGTAGGTGTCCGGCGTCATGCCGAGGAGATCGTAGGGCGTGAGCTCCTCGTCGGTCTCGGGGATGTCGAGCGCTTTCAGGAGAAACGGGTGTTCCAGCATGGGGTCGATTCCCTTGAGAACGCGGGCACGGCGGTCGCGTCAGGATTCCGGTGTCGGGGCTTCGTCGTTCCCCTGGTTGTCGGGTGTCGGTTCTTCGGCGGCCGCCTTCGCTGCGGCGGCGTCGATTTCCTGCTGTAGGGCGGCGAAGCGTTCTTCCCAGTCGCCGACCTGGATGTCCGGGTTCTGCAGGCGTTCGAGCGCAACGAGCTTCTTCGCGTGCCGAACCTCGCCGCTGCGGAAGGCGCAGAGGATGAGGTGGTACCGGGCCTCGTACCAGGGTGCGGTCTGCTTCTCCACCCCGCGCGAGAGCGTGCGCCAGCGGGCGAGAGCGGCCTCGAAGGATCCGGTGGCCTCCAGGCTGAGGGCGAGGCCGCGGAGGATATCGCCGGCCTCCTCCTTCGGGACGCGGTCCTCGACATAGACGTAGTGCGGCACCGCCTCCTTGTACCGGCCCAGGAACTGCAGGTTGTTCGCCAGGCGGCGCCTGAGCGCGACGATCTGCCGTGGCGCCGTGTCGCCCGCATGTGCGAGAAGCTGCGTGTAGATGCGGACCAGCCGTTCGCTGAGGCCGCGGGCTTCGTCGGTCTTGCCGGCCTCGATGGCGGCGTCGACCTCGTCCTGCAGGCGGTCGGCCACGGCGCTGTAGGCGGCGGCGAGGTGCGCGTCGCCGAGGCCCTGGTCCACGGCATCGCGGACCAGCGCCAGCGCCTCGGGCACGCGGTCGGTGAGCATGTAGGCCTCGATGCGGAGGCCCATCGCGCGGGTGTCCGGTTCGCCGGGGGCCTCCTCGGGGAGCTTTGCCGCGATGTCGAGCAGGTCGACCGCCGCCTGCCCCTTCGGATCCGGCAGGTCGAGGAGCTCCCGCGCGCCGGCGAACGCGATGTCCTTGGCGGCGAGGCCGAGGTCGCGCTGCGCGGGGGTCCACTCGGCGGGGGCCTGAGCGGCGAAGGCCGTCAGGCCGGCGGTAACGTCGGCGAGGCCGGCCTCGATCTTCGTGAGGTCGGGCGGTTCGGCGTCCCGGGCGACCAGGATCTGCCGGTGGCCCAGCAGCGCCCGGCCGTAGAGCCCCCGGAGGCGGAGGGGATGGTCCGGCCCGTAGCCGGTCAGCACCTTGCGCGCCGTGTCCCACGCACGGCGGGCAAGCTGCGCCTGGAAGAATTCCCAGCGGATCTCGCCCGCGTCCGGACTGCCGGGGAAGGTCTCGAGGGCGTAGGCGAGGAAGTCGATGTATTTCTCTTTGGAGAGCCCCTCCGCCTCCGCGCGCCGGGCTTCGAGGCCGGCCGCGAAGGCACGGGTCAGCATTTCCAGCGCCTTCGGGTGCTTCGGTGCGTGGCGGAGGAGGGCATCGCCGGCCGTGAAGGCGGCGACGTTGTCCTTCATGTTCCAGGCGGCGGCCGCACGGGTGAAGTGGAGCTGGGTCAGCAGGTCGGGGTCGGTGTTCGCGCCAGCCTTTTTGAGGCCGGTGGTGCATTCGTCGAAGACCTTGGCGTACTCGTTTTCGGCGAAGAGGTCGCGCGCGCGGATGAGGTTGGCCATCGGGCCGCCGCCCTTGCCGCGGGCGAGGATCTTGCCCACGCGGCCGCGCCACGGTTCGCCGTACTCGTAGATCGTCTCGGCCACGGAATCAATCCGGGACTGGAACATCTTCTGGAAGCGCTCTTCTTCGGTCACCTGGACCAGCGTCACGAGGCTCTCGATCCAGGTGAGGGCCATCTCGAGCTCCATGGTGTCGAGCTTCTTGTCCGCCGGGAGCGCGTCGAAGTAGCTCTTCGCTTCGCGCTCGGCGGTGAGGTAGCTGCCGCGCGCGTGGTTGGCCTTCACCCGGAGGTACTGCATGCGCTTGTAGGTGGTGGGGGCGGTGTTGTCGGCGGCGGCCGGTTCGAGAAGCTGCACGGCTTCGAAATGCTCACCGAGTTCGTTGAGGCAGAGCGCCTGGCCGAGGAAGCAGTCCGCAACGATGGGGTGGTTGCGGTAGCCGCCGGAGGTGAAGCCGGCGAAGCGGTCGGCGGCGTCCCGCAGCGCGGCCTCGCGTTCGCGCGGGTCGGAGAGCGCCTGGCCGAGGTTGTAGCCGGCCCAGGCCGAGGAGTAGTTGGCGCGCGAGCGGTGACTGACCGCGAGGACCCAGCCGCGGTTCTCCTGCGGATCCTCGCCGGTCAACTGCCGCTCGATGGACTCCGCTTCCTTGTCGCAGCGATCGCGGAAGGCCGCAAAGGCCTTGACCGCCTTGCGCAGGGTCTCGACCGCCTGCTTGCGGGCCGCTTCGTCGGTGCGGCCGCCGCGCTCGTAGGCCATCAGCCACGCCTGCCCGCGCATACGGATGGCCTCGGCCTCCAGGAAGCCGAGGATAATCTCCGGAGCGCGGCCGTGCGCTTTGCGGATCATCTGTTCCGCGCGGCCAATGGTCTCGAGTGCCGATTCGATGTTGGAGGCCTGGAGCGACTGGCGCAGCAGGGTCTCCACCTGCGCGGAGCCCGACTCCCCAGCCGCAACGGCGGCGCAGGCAAAGAGAGCGGCGCCGAGGACCGTGACGAGGCGGGAGAGGATGCGGGACGAATGCGGTGCTCTGCGGTGCTGTGCGGTCATGGGATGCCGGCCCCCCGGACACTGAGCGCGGTCTTTTCCAGCCCGGCGCGGTTGCAGGCGTCGAGCGCGGCGACCATGTATTCGAACGGCACCTCTTCGTGCCCCATGATGATGACCGGTACGTCCGCCACCTGCCGCCGGGCCCGGAGGCGGCCGTACAGTTCGCGGAAGTCGGCGCAGGCCTGCCCGTCGATGGTGACCAGCGCCCCCCGCGCAGCCGGGCGGACCTGGATCTGGATCGGCTCGAAGTCCTGCTGTTGCTGCGGATTCTTCGGCGTGGCCGGCATCTCCGAGCGCAGCGTCGGGTCCAGCTTGTCGAAGGTGGTCGTGCACATGAAGAAGATGAGCAGCAGGAAGACCACGTCGATCATCGACGCCATGTTGAGTTCGGGCGGTCCGCCGCGTTGGTGCTGTCGTGAGAGTCGCATGCGTCAGGATCTCGCTTCGTCGAAATCGGCCTGTTCGACCGTCAGGTTGCGTTGCTTGTTGTTAACCTCACTGTTTGATCACGGCGACGCGGATGCGTCCGATGCGGCTCTTGGCGCAGATTCGCATGACGCGTGCCGCCTTGCCCCAGTGCAGGGCGCGGTCGCCCCGGATGATGGCGGGCGGGATCTCGTCGATCTCTTTCTTTTCCGTGTCGGCCAGGAGCGCCGTCTCCAGCGACTCGGGCGTATAGGCGCGTCCGGTCATGAAGATGCGGCCGTCGGGGTGGATGTTGATCAGGTACGGCCCCTGTTCCACCGCCTCCGGATCGTCGGCGTCCTTCGCCGGCGGCAGCGACAGCTTCTCCAGGTGGAGCTGGGTGAACTGGCTGACGCACATGAAGAAGATGATCAACAGGAAGACGATGTCGATCATCGGCGCCATGTTGATCTCGTCGTTGCCACCGCGGGTCGGCTTGCCCAGTCGCATCGCAGTCTCCCGTCCGTCCGATGCGCTACTGCGCGCCCTGGCGGAAGCGGCCCATGAGGCGTTCGACCACGGCCCCGGCCTCCGCGACGGTGGCGTCGATCCGGTTGCGGAAGAACGAGACGAAGAACATGGTCGGGATGGCCACCACCAGGCCCATGCACGTGGTCACCAGGGCCATGGAGATGCCGCCGGCGAGCTGCGCCGGGTCGGCCGAGCCTTCGGACGCGGCGATCTCGTTGAAGGCGCTGATCATGCCCGTCACCGTCCCGAGCAGTCCCATCATCGGTGCGGTGGAGGCGATGAAGCTGAGGTACTCGATCTTGCGGTAGAGGCGCGAAACCTCGCGCTCGCTCACCTCCTGCATCGCCTTCTCCATGTCGAAGTAGCCGAACATCGAGCCGACCTGCGTCAGGCCCGCGCCGACCACCTCGGCCAGGAAGCTGCCGTCGGCGGCGCAGACCTCCTGCGCTTCCTCGTACTCCTCGTCCTCCAGCATGCCGTGGAGTTCCGCTTCCAGGGCATCGGGGATGAGCTTTTCGCGCGTGATGCTGAGGAAGTGTTCGACGATGAGGCCCACCGAGCCCATCGACATGAGAATGATGATGAAACCGATGAGGCCGCCGGCCTTGATCGTGCCCCAGAGCGACACCTCTTTCGCCCGCGGCGCTTCGGTGCCCTCGTCGGCCGCGGTGGCGCTCTGCGCGCCCACCGAGGGGCCGGAATCGACCGTCGCCGACGGCTGGACCATGAAGCCGATGATGAGCGCCAAGACGACGCAAAGACCAAGAATGCGAAGCTTCTCCCGTGTGGTCATCCTCTCCCTCTCCCTCCGTCGGTATCGGTGCAGCTGCTGCGGCAGCTCTTCACATGTCGTTGTGCAACGGCATCCCGCTTCGCGGTCCTGCGCATGGGCGCTGTGGACCGTTGGGGTGCCGGTCGGACGCAACGGGATCCCGGGCGTCTATTGGGGCGGTACGAACCGGTACCGCCCCCGGTTTTCCGACGCGATGCGCCGGAGGATGGCTTCGCCTTCGTTCGAATGAAAGCCAATCGTATGGATCTGGGTCTTCTTGTCCGGGTTTTCCTTGCGGATCGCCTTGAGGACCGTTTCGTTGTGTTCGCCGAATTCGCCGTCCGAGAGGAGCCAGATCGCGTCCGGCTTGAGCCCCAGCGCCTTTTGCAGCGCGTCGGTCGGGTTGGTGCGGGCCTGGCGGACCTCGGTGTCTTCGATCCAGGCCAGGGCGCTGCGCTTGTTGGCGAGGGTGGCCTCGACCAGGCGTTCGTTCGGCATGGGGATGGCACGGGTGGTGTAGAAGATGACGTGGAAGTGAATCTCCCCCTCCATGCTCTCGATGGAGCGAATCAGTTCCATTTTCGCGGCGCGGATGCGGTGCCCGTACATGCTGCTGGAGAGGTCGACGACGTAGATGAAGTTGCGGCCGCGCGCTTCCAGGCCGAAGAAGCCGGCGCCGCCGCTGCCGCCGCCGCGCCCGGTGCCGGTGCCGAGGGACATCCAGTCCCCGGGCGGCGCATCGACGCCGCTGGCAATCTCGATGCCCACCAGCGTCTCGGCGGGGGTGTTGAGCTGGGTGGTGATGGTGCGGACCGGCGTCGAGCGGCTCGGGTTGGAGTTCACCTCGCGGATCTCGCTCGGCGGACCGTCGAGCTTGTCCAGCTGCGTCTGCAGGGTATCGATGGCTTCGCGGACCGGCTGCTCGACAATGATGCGGTCCGCCTCGGCTTCTTCCTCGGGAATGCCGACAAGCCAGGTGATGCTGGCCGCGATGACGAAAAGCACCACGTGGACGCCGACCGAGACCGCCCAGCCACTGCCGGTGGCGATCAACTCGTCCCGCTCACGGCCGAATTCGTCCGGCGTGGCCTCCACCTCGGCGGTGCACTGCGGGCACTGGACAATCTCGCCGCGGGACGTCTCGGGCAGGCGCAGGCGCTTGCCGCATTCGGGGCAGGTGCGCTGGAACGTTTCGCCCGTGCTGGCCGCGGCCCGCGCGATCTGCTTGCCCTTGCGTTCGGGTTTGCCCTCGGCGGGTGCCTTGCGCGCCGGTCGTTTGGTGGACTGGGACGCGGATTTCGTTTTGGCCGGGGTTTTGCGCTTGGAGGTGGAAGCGGCGCGTTCGGGGCGCTTCGCTTCGTCGGCTGCGCTGCTGCGGGAACGCGCCGAGCGGCGTGTGGATGCCTTGGCCGCGGGCTTGTCGCCGGCGGCGCCGGCCGTGCTGCGCTTGACGGAAGAAACGCGTCGTCTGCGAGCCATCTGTGCACCCCACATGTGACGGACGGACCCGGCACTGCGCCCCCGGGAAGAACGCGGCCGGATCAGGGTCCCCGCGGATTGTGCCTTGCGCGCGGGGCGTCCAGAATCGGCGTGTCACCTCATTCTATGGGTCCCGGTCTCCGACGCAATCCCTTTCTGCGTCAGAAATGCACAAGAGGGGAAAATTCCAGCCTTTGCGACCGGATGCGCAGTCGGCAGGAACACGACCCCTTCAAAGTGCAAACGCGCCGCCGGGCGGGACGTTCAGGAAAAAAGCGGAAAAAGTCAACGCATCCCCTTGGGATGTGGCAGTGATGACCGGGTTCAGCCCAGCACGGCGGCGCGATAGCGACCAGCCTGCAGGGAAATCCGCACCTCCGCCGCTTCCAGCCCCTCGGCGTCTGCCCGCAACACAAGGTTGCCCGTGGCATCTGCTTCTGCGCCGACCACGGCCAGGGCGAGACCGTGGAAGAGTTCGCAATGATCGGCCTGGAAGGAGGTGGTCGAGGTGGGATCGCCGCTGCCGACGCCCAGGAGGCGTCCCGGCCCCGCCACCGAAAAGCGAACCCGGTGCATCGCGTTGGGGCAGAGCGTCCCGTCCCGGTCGCGGACAGAGACGGTAACGAATGCGGCGTCCTCGGCGTCGGCACAAATGGGATCCCGGTCGACCTCCAGGTGCAGCGTGTGCGGCTCGCCGGCGGTGCGGACGACATGCTCGGCGGCGGGGCGGCCGTCGTCGTCGAGAGCGACCACCTTCAACTCCCCCGGAGCGTAGCGGACGTCCTCCCACACCAGGCGGTAGCGCCCCAGCGTGACGCCTTCGGCCGCGTCGTTCCGGCCGTCCGGTCCCCGGAAGGGGACGGTAACGAAGTCCTGGTTCTTGCGCCGGATGCCCTGGGAGACCCCGTTGACGAAGAGCTCCGCCGCGCCGTAACTGGTGTAGCAGTGGACCGGTGTCGGTTCTCCCTCCCGTCCCGGCCAGGTCCAGTGCGGCAGGAGGTGCAGCACCTCCCGGTCGCTCCAGTGGCTCTGGTACAGGTAGAAGCGGTCCTTCGGCAGGCCGCAGAGGTCGACGATGCCGAAGTAGCTGCTGCGGCTCGGCCATTCGGTCTTGTACGGCGTGGGTTCGCCGAGGTAGTCGAAGCCGGTCCAGACGAATTCGCCGCAGACGAACGGACAGTCCTCCTGCGCCGCGAATTCCTCATCGGGCGAACAGCCCCAGCCCGGCGACGCCACGTCGTAGCTGGTCGCCTGCAGGTCGTCGTGCGTCACGTTCCGCTCCGCCTCGACGGGGAACCGGTAGAAGCCGCGCGAGCTGACGCAGGACTCGGTTTCGCTGCCGACCATGGCCCAGGCGGGATGATCGGCGTGATAGCGGGCGTACAGCCTGGGCTGGTAGTTCCAGCCGGGGATGTCGACGGCGTCGGCCAGTCCGTTCTCGATGGCGCCGTCGGGGCTATTGAAACCCGCGGTCGTCGGCCGGGTCGTGTCCTCGTCGTGGACAATTGCGGTCAGGTAGCGGCCCACTTCGGCGCCGTTGGGGGTGTTCTGCTCGCCGATCTCGTTGCCGATGCTCCAGAGGATGATGCAGGGGTGGTTGCGGTCGCGGCGGATCATGGCGCGGAGATCCCGTTCCGCCCAGGCGTCGAAGTGGACGTGGTAGCCGTAGTCCACCTTGCCGCGCCGCCACTCGTCGAAGGCTTCGTCGATGACGAGAAAGCCCATCCGGTCGCAGAGGTCCAGCAGTTCCGGCGCGGGCGGATTGTGGCTCGTGCGGATGGCGTTGCAGCCCATGGACTGGAGAATCTCCAGCTGGCGGTGGAGCGCCCGCAGGTGCACCGCCGCCCCGAGCACTCCGAGATCGTGGTGCATGCAGACGCCCTTCAGCTTCTCTTGCCGCCCGTTGAGGGCGAAGCCGGCCTCCGGATCGAAGGCGATGCTCCGGATGCCGAAGGGGGTCTCGCAGCTGTCGCGGACCGTCCCGTCCACGGTGATGGTGCTGATGGCGCGGTAGAGGCGCGGGGTTTCCAGGTCCCACACCTGCGGGGCGGGGACGGTGAGCTTCTCTTCCACGGTGTCGCGTGCGTCGCCCTGAAGCGCGATCCCGCTCTCCGCGCGGGCCACCTCGTTGCCGCCGGGATCCAGCAGGACCGTGGTCAGACGCCCTTCGACCGGGGCCGCGTCCTGGTTGCGGAGCGTGGTGGCGATGCGGACGTGGGCTTCGGCGTTGGTGACGTAGGGGGTCGTGACAAAGATCCCCCAGTGGTCGACGTGGACCGGGTAGAGGACGACGAGGCGCACGTTGCGGTACAGCCCCGCGCCGGGGTACCAGCGGCTCGCGCAGGGCTTGTTGTCCAGGCGCACCGCCAGCAGGTTGTCTTCGCCGAAGCGCAGGAAGCGGGTCAGTTCCATACGGAAGGACGCGTACCCGTAGGGCCAGGCGCCGGCGTACTGCCCGTTGCAGTGGACGGTGCTGTTGCTCATGGCGCCGTCGATCTCGACAAAGACGCGCTTCCCGGCCCAGGCCTCCGGCGCGTGGAAGCGGCGGCGGTACCACCCCACCCCGACGTGGGGCAGCGCGCCGGTCCGGCCGGTGTGGTAGCTCGGGCGGTTCTCGCCGTCTTCATGGATGATGTCGAAGGTCCGGTCGTGGGTCTCTTCGAACGTCCCGGCGATGGCCCAGTCGTGCGGGACGCGGACCGTCTGCCAGTCGCTGTCGTCCAGTTCCGGGCGGGCGCCCCGGGTGTGGTCTTCGTGGACGAAACGCCAGTCGGTGGCCAGTGGGACGATCTCGCGTACGGCGGGGGCGGGCATGGGCGGTCTCCTCGGGTGCGGACGGCGCTGCGGCCGGTTGGTCCGCAGCGGGCCGGATGGTACCGGAGCGGCGCAGGCTGTCAAGGCTGTGCGGCGGTGTGGTGCCGGGCGGGGAGGGCGGAGGCGTCAGTCCGCGCGGGGCAGGCGGAACGAGAACTCCGCCCACTTGCCTTCTTCGCTCCGCGCGTCCATGTGTCCGCCGTGCAGGGTGACGATGCGCCAGGAGATGTACAGCCCCACGCCGCTGCCCTTGCGCTTGCGGAGCTCCTTGGTCTGCAGGCGCGAGAACTTTTTGAAGAGGCGGTTGCGCTGTTCGGGCGGGAAGCCGGGCCCCTCGTTCCAGACCGAGACGCGTACCGCGTCGTCCAGCGTTTCGACCCCCACCCGGAGGCGGGCGCCGTCGTGGCCGTACTTGATGGCGTTGCCGATCAGGTTGCCCGCGACGATGCGGAGGAGGCCCGCGTCGCCGCGCACCGCGGGAGCGTCGTCGTCGAACGCGCGTTCGACCGTGCAGCCCTTCTCTTCCCGCTGCGGTTCCAGCGTTTCGAGGGCGGGCGCGATGACGTCGTCCACCAGGTTCACCCCGTCCTCGAACTCCGCGTCCAGGTTGCCCGTCTCGAAGCGGGCGAGATTGAGGTAGTCGCGCACGAGGCCCAGCAGATCTTCCGCCTGGTGGACCATGCCGGCCACCTTGGCGTGGACCTTCGGCGGCAGCTCGCCCAGGTACCCGTCGGTCAGCAGTTGCCCGCTCATGATGAGGGAGCCGAGGGGGTTCTTGATCTCGTGGCTGACGAAGCTGAGCATCTCGAGATACGCCTCGTTGGCGTCGCGAAGCTGCCGGATGCGCCACGCCTTCTCGACCGCCTGGCTGAGGCGTCCGGCCACCGCCAGGTGCATGGCCGCCTGGTGGGGCCCGTAGGCCTCCGGCGCACGGCTGGAGCGAAAGAGAAAGCCTACCCGCCGGCCATCCACCGTCAACGGACAGGTCATGTTGCTGCGGACGCCCTCCTTGACCAGGAGCTTGGTGGAGGTGCTTTGCGGGTGTGCGCGGAGGTACGCTTCGGTGTCGCCGATGATCCGCAGCGCGCCGCGCTCGAAGACCGTCTCCAGGCTGCTGCCATGCAGGTCGGCCGCGTAGCCCTGCTTGATGGACAAGGGCTCGTAGGTGGCCTCGGTCGCGTGCGAGACAACGCGCTGATCATCGTCCTGCAGGAACGCGATGCTCACGCGGTCGCAGGGGCAGAGATCGGCCGTCGCGGTGAAGAGGAAGTGCAGAATGTCCTCCACCGATTCCTGGGCGGCGACGCGCTCGTTGACCGCTTCGAGGACGGCTTCTTCTTCCGGTTGCAGAATTTCGACGGCGAGTTCCGGCGCGTCGGGAGCGAAGTAGCGCACGGTGTCGTCCTGGGGCGTCATGTCTGCTTCTCCGCAGCATCCGACAGCGGTGTCTCGGCTTGTGTTCCCGGCGCGGGCGGCGCGGCGTCCGCACAGGAAGCATCAGCGTCGATCATCGGGGTGCCGGCAATGTAGTCGGTCTCGCGGACCTTCTCGACATTGCGCAGGCGCTGCAGCAGGTCGGCCATGCGCTGGCAGTTCCGGTTCATGCTCTCGATCACGTGCTGCAGGTCCTCCGGCTCCTCCTCGGATGCGTGGTGGAGCAGGTAGCTGAGGTTCCCCATGACGCTGGTCATCGGATTGTTGAGTTCGTGGGAGAGCGTGACGACCATCTTCCGGACCGTTTCCGCTTTTGCGCGTTCGATGCGCTCCTGCTCCAGTCGCCGCTCCAGTTCGCGTTCCCGGGCGTACCGCTCGACCCGTTTGGCGATTTCGGTGGGCGTCACCGGCTTGCCGATGTAGTCGTACGCCCCCAGGTTGAGGGCGCGGATGGCGGTATCGAGCTCCCCGTAGCCGGTGAGGAGAATCACCCCCGGCGCTTCGGGCATGTCGTGCAGCGCTTCCAGGAGGCCGAGTCCGTCCAGCTCCGGCATGCAGATGTCGCTGATCACCAGGTCGAACGCTTCGTTGCGGATGCGCTGCAGGCCCTCCTCGCCATCGCTGGCCGTCTCCACGGCATAGTCGAGACTGGAGAGGATGTCTTTGAGGAAGCGGCGGACCGTTTCTTCGTCGTCCACGACGAGAATGCGCATTCTGGCCCCTCTTCGCTCGTGGTCCGTTCGAAAAGTGTACACCCGCTTCCGTTTCAGCATATCCCATACCCGGCTGCCCTGCAAGCCCTTGTCCGGGCGCGCCTACTATGGTAAGGGAGGGGAGTGACAGCATGGACCTGTGTGCAGCCTGAGCTGCCGGCAGCTTGGATTGGGAACGGAGACAGGAAATGGATTGCGAAATTGTACCCCCTCCGCCGGACCTGAAGCGCTACCTCTTCATCGGGTGCGAGGTCCTCTTCCGCGAGGTCTGCTGGCTGTCGGCCCGGGCACGCGACCGCATCGACCACGTCTGGTTGAGCCAGGGGCTGCACGATCTCGGTCCCGAGCGGATGGCGGCACGGATCCAGGATACCATCGACGCCGCCGACGAAACGCAATACGACGCCATTCTTCTCGGGTTTGGCCTCTGCAACAACGGCGTGCTCGGTCTCCGTGCGCATGGCCTGCCGCTTGTGCTCCCGCGCGCCCACGACTGCATCACCCTCTTTCTCGGGTCGCGGGAGCGCTACCAGACCTGCTTCGACGCCCACCCGGGAACCTATTTTCTCACCACCGGTTGGCTGGAGCGGGACGATAGCGAGGCGTCAGATGAAGCGGCGGACACCGTCGCCGGACGCCTCGGCCTCGATTACGATCGTGACGCGCTCGTCGAGCAGTACGGCGAAGAGAATGCCGAATTCGTCGCTGAGATGCTGGGCGACATGGCGCGGAACTACAACCGTATCGCCTACATTCGCTTCCCGTTCGAAACGGACGACCGCTTCCTTGCGCATGCCCGACGCCAGGCCGAAGAGCGCGGCTGGGCGTTCGAGTGCCCGATCGGCGACCTTTCCCTTCTGCAACGACTGCTCGACGGCGAGTGGGACAGGGACGTCCTGGTGGTCCCGCCGGGCGCGTCCGTCGCCGCCAGCTACGACGACGACATCGTCATGTGCAAAAGCTGCGGATAATGCGCCTCGGCTGTGCCCGGAATATCCACCGCCAGTGCGTGGCCGGTGCGCGAAAGTATGCGTGAAATCCCCCGTTCGACCAACCGCATTCGGAAAGACGTTTCCTCTCGCCGTGTCTCCCCGAAAGCTGTGAATCGCTCTCCTTCTCAACGTCGATACCTCTTCTACGTAGGTTTCGAACTGCAGGCCGGCTCATTGTGCCGAATCAGCGGAAGCACGGAGGCTCCCGCCAGAGTTCGGCCCGGCAAGAGTCCGGCGACAGCGGGAGGAAGGCAGACATGCGTACGGCCGAACAGATCGTCCGGGAATACCGTGAACGCGGGTACGACACGTTCCGCATTCGCGCCATCGCCGCGCTGCGCCCGGAGCCGATGCGGTCGCAGATCCTGGAGCGACTCGACGCGGAATCCGCAAACGAGCAGCCGGCTCCGTCCCTGGACGCATCCGACAGCCAGGTCCTGGAGGCCGCCATCAGCGACGCACCGGTCGACGCGCCCGTGGAAGCCGAGGAAAAGGTGGTCTCGGCCGTCTTTGCGGTGATCGGGGAGGACGCGCCCGTTACCGGCGGCGGGCAGGGCATCGAAGTGGACGCTCGCCCCGCGGATGCCGTGCCTCCGGCCGGCGCCGCCGAGGCGGAGTATCCCGAGCAGACGACCGGTCCTCTGGCCGCGGGCGAAGAGTCGTCCGTCCTGGAGATCACCGAAGACATGATTCTCGAGGATGCGGAAGCCTCTCTGGCGGATGCCGAAGAGGACGGGGGCGGGCAGGCGCTGTCCGAAGAAGCGCCTCCCGAGCCGGATGCAGCCGAGACCGGACACGACCCCGACACGCTTTCCGGGGCAGAGGAGACGGCCGAGGTCCGCGCCGAAGCGAACGTGCCGGATGCCGGCGATGGTGAAAGCGCAGAGGAGGCGCTGGAGGCCCCGGTCGCCTCGGAAGAGACCGAGGCGTTCTGGGAGGCGGACTCCGAATCCGAAGACTGCTCCGGCTCCGGTGAGTTCGAGCCGGTCTGCCAGGACGCGGAAGAAGCCGGCGCCGAGAGCGATGAGGGCGGCAACGGCAGTGCGCCGGCCGCCGAAGAGGCGGTTCCGGAAATCATGGTCGACGAGGAGGGTTCCTCCTACGACCTGATGGGCGCGTTCGCGCGCGTGGAGCGGGAGTGGGACGAGCATGCCGAATCCCGGGAAACGTATCTCCGCGAGATGGAGCGCGCCATGAACTCCAGCCTCTCCGAGGCCGCCGCCGACGCGCGCATCCTCATCGGCGCGATCGAAACCGCCGAGGCCGAGCGCGACGCCGTCCAGATCGCCGCCGACGCCCGGTGGGAGCCGGACGCGCCGGCGACCGTGGACGAAGAAGCGGACGGAGAAGAAGAGGACATCGGGCCCATGGAAGCAGATGCCACCGACGGGATGGAGGGCGTCCGCATCGTCTTCCCGACCGAGAGCCATGTGCCCGAGGATGCGCCCGAGATGCAGGACGCGCGCTGGGCCGCCGCGGCGCCGGTCGGGGAGCAGCCGTCGGCCGACGAGGCGTCGAGCCAGACCACGCTCTTCCAGGACCACACCGGCGATGCACCGCTTCACCTCGTCCAGGCGGAGGACAGCGAGGCGGAGACCGAAGAAAGCAAGATCATCGAGATCGCCACCGGCGCGCCCGCGACAGACGCACCCGAGCGTTCGCCCATGCGCCTGGTCGGCGGCCGTGCCGACGACGAGGACTCCTGGTTCGACTTCGGCAACGGCTATATCGTCGTCCCCCGCTCGATGCACGACGCGCACGAGGCCTACCGCGCCGCCAGTGGCGACGGGGAAGAGGAAGCGGAAGCGTCTGACAAGGCCGCCGCGTCCGCGTCGGCGATCGATCCGGCCGCGTGGCGTCCCACCGTTCCGGTCCGCGCCACCGCCCCCGAGTCCGGCGATCAGGAAGCGCTCCGCCGCGAGCTCGCCGAGCTGGAGCTTTCGCTCCGGAAGGTCGAAGCCCGGTTGCATACCGCCCGCGAGGAATGCGGCGAGCTCGAACACCTGCTTGGCCAGAAGGACGAACTTCTCGGCCTGCAGCAGAGCCAGGTCGACGAACTCCGGTCCGACCTGGCGCGCCGTGAAGCGCAGATCACCGAGCTTGAAGGCGCGCAGCGGCGCCTGCGCCACATCCAGGACGAGAACCTCGCCATGCAGGCGCGCCTCGACGAGATGGAGCGTGAACGCAACGTGCTCAAGACGGAGACCGTCCCGGCGCTGGAGGAGCAGCAGCTCAACCTCGTCGACATCATCGAAGAAGAGAACCGCGCTCACGAGGAAACCAGACAGCGGCTCCGGAGCGCAAAGCGCGCCCGGTCCGCGGGCTTCGGCGTAGCGGCGGTGGCGTGCCTCTGTGCCGTGCTTCTGCCGGCGCTCAACATGGTGGCCGACCTGCCGCTGCTGCCCACCGAGATCCGGGAGGAGCAGAACCGGCAGATCGCCCTTGTCGCCGACGAGAAGGACGAGGTCATCGACACGTACCTGAGCCGTATCGATGCGCTCGAGTCCCGCCTCGAAACGCTCCAGGCCGGTCACCGTGCGCAGCAGGCCTCGTGGAAGGAGACCGAGGGGCAGCTCCGCCGGCAACTGGCCCAGGTCCGCGACGAGCGCACTGAGCGGCACGCCAGCCTGACGCAGGAGCTGGCCTCGCTCCAGCGCGAACGCGACGATGCCATCCGCAACTTTGCCCTCGCGGAAGCCCAGCTGGAAGAGTTCCGCACCCGGCGGTCGACCGCCGCCGCGTCGAACCCGGGTGGCGGCGTCGGCACCGTGCAGCCGACGGCGGCCGGCGGCGAGGTCCGCACCCGGCAGGCCGGTCGCGGCGCGTATACGGTCAAGGCCGGCGACGTGCTCAGCCGCATCGTCGAGAAGCACTACGGCACCACCCGCAACGGCGAGCTGACCCGACGGGTGGCGCGCGAGAACGGCCTCGGCAATCCGAACGAGATCTATCCCGGACAGCAGCTCCGCCTCGCCGTCATCGAGTTGGAGTAGCTGCCGAGCGGTCCCCATGCGGGCGTCATTGCGGCGCCGGACTCCATGCAGAAGCCTCGCGGAACAGACCGCGAGGCTTCTGTCGTTGCGTCGGATGTGCGGAGCGCGCTGATCAGCGGGGCATGGGGGGCGGGGGCTCGGGCAGCGCGGTGTCGCCCATGAGCGCCTTGTCGATGGCGTGCGCCATGCGACGGCCCGCGGCGATGGCGTGGACCACCAGCCAGGCGCCCGTGGTCGTGTCGCCGCCGGCCCAGACCTGTTCGTTCGCGCGCTGGGTGGCGTCGACCGCGACGTTGCCGCGCGCATCGTACTCCACCCCGAGTCCGTCCAGCAGGCCCTCGTGCCGCGGCTGGGTAAAGCCCATCGCCAGGAGCACCAGGTCCGCCGGCAGGGCAAACTCCGAGCCCTTCGTCTCGCGCATGGTCGGCCGGCCGCCCGCCTCCGGGGCGTCCCACTCCACCTCGATGCCGTGCAGCTTCTTCACCACGCCGCCCTTGCCGTCCAGGCGCTTGGTGGCCACGCACCAGCGGCGCTCCCCGCCTTCTTCGTGGGAGGGATTGTCGCGGTGAATGTTGGGATACTGCGGCCACGGCGTCGCGGGGTTGCAGCCTTCGGGGGGCCTGGGCAGGATTTCGAGCTGCGTCACGCTCTTCGCCCCCTGCCGGAGCGCGGTGCCGAGGCAGTCCGCCCCGGTGTCGCCGCCGCCGATGATGATGACGTCCTTCCCCTCGGCGGTGATGGGGTCCCCGTCGATGGGGAGGCCGGCCAGCCGCAGGTTCTGCTGGACCAGGAACTCCATCGCGAAGTGGACGCCGCCCAGGTCGCGCCCCTTCACCGGCAGGTCGCGCGGCACGCCGCAGCCGACGGTGAGGCAGATCGCGTCGAAGCGCTTGCGCAGGTAGTCGGCCGAGATGTCGCGGCCCACATCCACGTCGGTCTCGATCCGGAGCCCCTCGGCGCCCATCTGGGCGAAGCGGCGGTCGAGCACCGTCTTCTCCAGCTTGAAGTCCGGAATGCCGAAGCGGAGAATCCCCCCCGGGCGGGGCGCCTTTTCGAAGAGGGTGACGTCGTGGCCGGCGCGGCGGAGCTGTTGCGCCGCCGCCATGCCGGCGGGGCCGCTGCCGACGACGGCCACCTTCCGCCCGGTTTCGGCGGCCGGCGGGAGGGGCTGGATCCACCCTTCGTCCCAGCCGCGCTCGACGATGGCGAGCTCGTTGGTGCGCACCGTCACCGGCTCATCGTCCAGGTTGAGCGTGCAGGCGGCCTCGCAGAGGGCGGGGCAGACGCGCCCGGTGATCTCCGGGAAGTTGTTGGTGAGGTGCAGCAGGTCGCACGCTTCCTGCCAGCGGCCCCGGTAGACGAGTTCGTTCCACTCGGGGATGGCGTTGCCGAGCGGGCAGCCGTAGCCGTGGCAGAACGGCACGCCGCACGACATGCAGCGGCTGGCCTGGTCGCGGATCTCGTCCTCGGCCATGCGCTCGTAGATTTCGCGATAGTGCCGGACGCGCTCGTCGGGCGCGAGCCGGCGGGGCGTCTTCCGTTCAATTTCGAGGAAGCCGGTTTCCTTGCCCATGGTCAATGGTCCTCTCTTCTGCGCCGGCCGCCCCTCACGGCGGACGGCGCGGGGTAGACAGATCTGTCGCCGCCGGCAGGCCGGCCCGCGGGGTCAGGCGTCGCGGACAATCTCCGCTTCGGTGCGGCGGCTTCCCTTCTCCACCTGCGCCATCTGGCCGAGCGCGCGGCGGTACTCGATCGGCATCACCTTGACGAAGAGCGTCGCGGTCGTCTCCCAGTCTTCCAGGAGCTCCTCGGCCCGCTTGCTGCCGGTGTGCCGGTGGTGCGCGGTGATCATTGAGCGGACGGTGTCGATGTCCTCCTCGTTGACGAGGGGCTCGAGGTCGACCATGTCCAGGTTGCACCGGAGGTCGAAGTCCTGGTGCGGGTCGTAGACGTAGGCGATGCCGCCGGACATGCCGGCCGCGAAGTTGACCCCCGTCCGGCCGAGCACGACGACCGTGCCGCCGGTCATGTACTCGCAGCCGTGGTCGCCGACGCCCTCGACGACGGCGCGCGCGCCGCTGTTGCGGATGGCGAAGCGCTCGCCCGCGAGGCCGTTGAAGTAGGCCTCCCCCTCGATGGCGCCGTAGAGGGCGACGTTGCCGATGATGACGTTTTCGTGCGCGGGGAAGAGCGCCTTCTCCGGGGTCCGGACGATGATGCGCCCGCCCGAAAGCCCCTTGCCGATGTAGTCGTTGCTGTCGCCGTCGAGCACGAACGTCAGTCCGCGCGCCCCGAAGGCCGCAAAGCTCTGCCCCGCCGAGCCGGTGAAGCGGAGGGTGATCGTGTCGTCCGGCAGGCCCGCATGGCCGAAGCGCTTGGCCACCTCGCCGGAGAGCATGGCGCCGGTGGTGCGATCGGTGTTGTGGATGTCGAAAGCGAGCTCCACCCGCGTCCCCTCGTCCAGCGCCGGCTGGGCGGCGGCGATGAGCTTGCGGTCGAGGATCGCGTCGATGCCGTGGTCCTGCTCCTGCACCTTGTGGACGGCGAAACGGTCCGCCTCTTCGGGCCGGTGGAGGATGGCGCTGAAGTCCAGCGTCCGGGCCTTCCAGTGGTCGATGCCGTCGCGCGGGCGCAGCTTGTCGGCCCGGCCGATCATCTCGTCGACGGTGCGGAAGCCGAGCTCTGCCATGATCTCGCGCAGCTCTTCGGCGACGAAGCGGAAGTAGTTGACCAGGTAGTCGGGCGATCCGCAGAAGCGCTTCCGGAGGCGCGGGTCCTGCGTCGCGACGCCCACCGGGCAGGTGTTCTTCTGGCATTTGCGCATCATGACGCAGCCGAGGACGATGAGCGCCGCGGTCGCGAAGCCATACTCCTCCGCCCCCAGGAGCGCCGCCACGGCCACGTCGCGCCCGGTGCGCATCTGCCCGTCGGTCTGGACGGTGATGCGCCCGCGCAGGTCGTTCTTCACCAGCACCTGGTGCGTTTCCGACAGGCCCAGCTCCCACGGCAGGCCCGCATACTTGATGCTGCTGATCGGGCTCGCGCCGGTGCCGCCGTCGCCGCCGCTGATGAGCAGCGCATCCGCGTGCCCCTTCGAGACGCCGACCGCGACGGTGCCCACGCCGACCTCGCTCACCAGCTTCACGTTGATGCGCGCGGCCGGGTTGGCGTTCTTCAGGTCGAAGATGAGCTGCGCCAGGTCCTCGATGGAGTAGATGTCGTGGTGCGGCGGCGGGCTGATCAGGCTCACGCCCGGGGTGGAGTGGCGCACCGAGGCAATCTCCACGTTCACCTTGTGCCCGGGCAGGTGGCCGCCCTCGCCGGGCTTGGCGCCCTGGGCGATCTTGATCTGGATCTCCGTGGCGTTGGCCAGGTATTCGGCCGTCACGCCGAAGCGCCCGGATGCGACCTGCTTGGTCGCGCTGCAGCGGCTGTCGCCGTTCGGCATGGGCTTGAAGCGTTCGGGGTCTTCGCCGCCTTCGCCGCTGTTGGAGCGCCCGCCGATGCGGTTAAGGGCGATGGCCATCGACTCGTGCGCCTCGCGGCTGATGCTGCCGAAGGACATGGCGCCGGTCACGAAACGCTTCATGATCGCTTCGGCCGGCTCCACCTCGTCCACGGAAATGGGCGAAGCATCGTCGAAGGTGAAGAGGCTGCGCAGCGTGCAGTGGCGCCGCTCCTGCCCATTGATACTGGCGGCGAAACGGTCGTAGGCGCCGCGATCGTCGGTGCGGGTCGCCTGCTGGAGGAACCGGATGCTGTCCGGCGTCCAGAGGTGCCGTTCACCGTCTCGGCGGAGGCTGTAGCGTCCGCCGCTGCGGAGAAGCTGCGGCCCGGTGCGGCGCGGGGCGTGCGCCTGGGTGTGGCGGAGGAGGGCTTCGCGCGCCACCTCGTCCATCCCCAGGCCGCCGATGCGGCTGGCCGTGGCGGTGAAGTAGCGGTCCACCAGCTCCGGCGCGAGGCCGAGGCACTCGAAGATCTGCGCGCCGCGATAGCTCCGCAGCGTCGAGATGCCCATCTTGCTGAAGATCTTGAGCAGGCCTTTCTCGATGGCGGAGATGTACTTCTCCACCGCCGACTGGACCGACAGGTCCGCGTCCAGCTCCTTGTCCTCCGCCATGACGGCGATGGTCTCGAGCGCGACATACGGGTTCACCGCGCTCGCCCCGTAGCCCAGGAGCAGCGCGAAGTGTTCCACCTCGCGCGGTTCGCCGGATTCGATAACGACGTTGGCTTCCGTGCGGATGCCCATGCGGACGAGGTGGTGGTTCACCGCGCTCGCGGCCAGCAGGCTCGGGATGGGCGCCCGCTCCGGCGCCAGGTTGCGGTCGGAGAGGATCACCACCGCGCTCCCGTTCTTCACCGCCTCCTCGGCGTCGGCGCAGAGGCGGTCGAGCGCCGCCTGCAGGCCGGTCCCGCCGCGGTCGGCATCGAAGAGCATCTCCAGGGTCACGCTGCGGAACTCGTTCTGCCCCAGTGTCCGGATGCGGTGGAGGTCGTCGTTGGTCAGGACCGGCGTCCGGAGCTTCAGCATCCGGGCGTGCTCGGGCGTTTCGTCCAGGAGGTTGTGGTGTGCGCCCAGGTAGGTGGTGAGCGACATCACCAGCTCCTCCCGGATCGGGTCGATCGCGGGGTTGGTCACCTGCGCAAAGAGCTGCTTGAAGTAGTTGAAGAGCAGTTGCGGCTCGTCGCTCAGGACCGCCAGCGGCGTGTCGTCGCCCATGCTGCCGATGGGTTCCTTCCCCTCGCTGCACATCGGGGCCAGGATGAAGCTCAGGTCTTCGCGGGTGTAGCCGAAGGCGGTCTGCCGCTGGAAGAGCGTCTCCCGGTCCGGGTGCACCGGCGCCAGCCCGTCGAAGAGGCCGCGCAGTTCGATCCGGTTGGCCGCCACCCAGCGGCGGTACGGCCGCTGGCGACAGACCTCGGCCTTGATCTCCTCGTCGTGCAGGAGCCGGCCCCGCTCGGTGTCGACCACCAGCAGCTTCCCGGGCCCGAGGCGGCCCTTCGCCTCGGCCTGCTCGGGGGGGACCTCGAGGACGCCGATCTCGCTCCCGAGGATGATCTGGTTGTCCGTGGTGACGACGTAGCGGCTGGGCCTGAGGCCGTTCCGGTCCAGGGTGGCGCAGACGCGCACCCCGTCGGTGGCCACCAGCGCCGCCGGCCCGTCCCAGGGCTCCATCACCATGCTGTGGTACTCATAGAACGCGCGGCGGTCCTGCCCCATGTAGTACTTCGCCCCCCACGCCTGCGGCACCATCATCATCATCGCGTGCGGCAGGCTCCGGCCGGTGAGCGTGAGGAACTCCAACACGTTGTCGAAGCTCGCCGAGTCGCTCCCGCCCTCGATGACCACCGGGTAGAGGTCCGCCAGGTTCTCGCCGAAGCGGTCCGAGCGCATGCTCGCGTACCGGGCGCGCATGTTGTTGATGTTGCCGCGCAGGGTGTTGATCTCCCCGTTGTGCCCCAGCATGCGGAACGGCTGCGCCAGCGGCCAGGTGGGGAAGGTGTTGGTGCTGTAGCGCTGGTGGACCACCGCGAGCGCCGTCTCCATGCGGGGGTCGGCGAGGTCCGGGTAGAACGCCGCCACCTGGTGCGCCAGCATGAGCCCCTTGTAGCAGATGGTGCGGCAGGACATGCTGACGACGTAGAAGTCGTCGGCC
>CAZKKD010000019.1:0-21099 GCA_964553265.1 uncultured Planctomycetales bacterium
CCACGGCTGAAGAAAAGGTCCCCAGGTCATGCCGCCTCCACCACGCCCTGACGCAGAAGCTGTTCGGTCACCGCGGCGCGGACCGCATCCGGCGTGCGCGGCGCATCGGGCGCCACCAGCCGCAACAGCGGACTGCGGAGCTTGCGCGCGGACGCTTCGAGCCCCGCGATGTGCGCGTCCAGGCGATCGCGGTAGCGCTGCACCGTCCCGCCGTCGACGCGGAGGTCGCGCTGATCGGCGCGGTTCTCCGCATTCGTGAGCCGCACCCCGCCGCGCATCGGCGGATCGAGCTCGCTTTCGGCCAGGATGAGCGCCGGGGTCAGCGCCGCAGCCCCCCGCGCGGCCCGCTGCAGATACGCGTCCATGTCCACGGGAAAGAGAAAGTCGCTCAGAACAAACCGGACCGACTGCCCCGGCCCCGGCGGAGCGTCCTCCTCGGCGGGCGGGTCGGCCTGCCCGTCGAAGACGCAGCGCTCCAGGCCCGCCTCGAACGCGCCGCCGACATACCGCTGCCCCCGCAAGAGGAGCACCGGCCGCCCCTCGGCCCGGCGGGTCGCGGCCGCCAGGAAGGCGGCCAGGAAGAGCGCGGTTCCCCGCTTGCCGGGATAGAGCCCCATGCTGGCCGACCCGTCAACCGCCACCTCCACGACGGGCGAAACCTCCTCCCGGTAGAGGCGGAGCACCAGGGCGTCGCTGCGGGCATAGGCGCCCCAGTCGACGCGGCGCAGATCGTCGCCCGGCTGGTAGGCGCGGAAGTCGTGAAAATCGATGGAGGTCCCGCTGCCGCTGCCAAGGTAGATCCCTGACGGACCCCGCGTGAGCGCGGCCGGGGGCCGCAGCCGATAGGCCTCGGCCGCGGCCGCCCCCTGGCGGATGTACTCCATCGCGTCCCGCATCGCGTCGGCCACTGGCTACTCCCCGTCCCGGTGGTCGTCGACGAGCGGCGGGGCGCCGGCGGCGGCGCTCTCCCCGTCACCGCGCCCGTCCGCAACGTCGCCGGGCAGAGGTCCGGAATCGGCTGTATCGGCGGCGGCGTGGCCCGCTCCGGACGGACCACCGGCGGCGGCTTCGAGCGCGGCCATGGCTTCGTCCGAGACGACGCGGTCCTCCACCATGGCCTCGGCCTCTTCACGCATCTCTTCCTTCGCCGCGGCGTGTATGGCGTAGTGTTCCTTCAACGCGCGCCCCACCCCGCGGAACCAGACCCAGAAGCCGAAGAGCGCCGGCAGACCCAGGATGCCCACGACGTGAAAGAAGCGCGCCTCGTCGCGATACGAGTCGTTGAGGTAACCGATGGCGGTGACGGGGTTGAAGGCGAGGACGATCTCGGTGCGGCGATAGCTCCCCATGGCGCTCGAGCTGATCACCATGGCGGTCACGCCCACCGCGGTCCAGAGAGTGATGACCAGGACCACCACCACCGCCATCGGCAGAACCTTCCCCTTCCCCTCCCAGAAGCGCGCCAGGATTCGGTGGATCGCCATCCCCACCGCCAGCGCCGTCGCGGCGGCGAAGACGGTGCCGGCAATGCAGAGCGCCCGCTCCGCATCGCCGGTGAAGATGCCGGCCACGGCCAGAAGTCCCAGGTGCGCCAGCGCGTACGCGCCCAGCCGGTCGCGGCCGGGATAGAAGAGGGTCGAGACGACGGCCGAGCGCGGCCAGTCCGCCCGCACGCGCGCCGAGAGCGCCGCCGGCGTGTTCATGAGGAAGAGCATCCCGCCGCCGAAGACGGCCAGCGCGACGTAAATCCCCACCATCACCGTTTCTCTGTACCCGCTCGACGGAACGGGCTGGCCCATCAGCTCCAGAACCAACGGAACAAGCGAAATGGAGAGCGCCGTCGCCAGCGTCCAGGTGCTGAGCGCCAGGCGCGGGCGCGTATCGCTGTTGTCGGCCTGGAAGGAGAGCCGGCTCGTCGCCGCGAAATAGAAAAAGATGCCGCCGAGCACCAGCCCCACCCCGACGTAGCCGTTGGCGATCCAGAACTCCACTTCGCTGAACATCCGGCCCCGGCGCGCCCCCTCCACGATGCCGACCAGGATGGACGCGAGCGCGATCCCCGCCCCGATGAGGAGGAAACTGGCCACCCGCGCGCGGCGCTTGCCCCCCGCCGCCACCAGGAGAACGGCGGCCAGCATGCAGAGGATGGAGAGAAAAAGGAGCACCACTATGGTATAGAGCACGGTCGGCAGGTCGAGCCCGCCGAGGAGGTAGGCCAGCATCAGCGTCGGGCCCACCGCGGCGAAGAAGAGGATGGACGCCGCCGTGCCGCTCAGCAGCTTGCCGCGGACCATCATCCCCGGAGTCATGCGGCTGATGAGGGCAAGCTCGGTGCTGCGGTTGTGCAGCTCTTCGGCGAACTTCTCCTGGATGAGGTACGGCACCACCCCGCCGAGCACGAAGCCGAGCCCCCCCATGAGCCAGATGAAAAGATCCGCCCCGATGCTGGCGCGGTAGGACGCCATGAGGGTGAAGTTGATCGCCAGCGCCTGCGTGAGGCCCAGGCCGATGAAGAAGATGACCAGGAACCGCTTCGACCGCAGCCAGCAGCGGATGTCCTTGACGAGAATGGGATTGAGAAATCCGTCGAGCCGGTCGATCCACGCGGGCGGGGGCGACCCGGCGGGCGGGGGCGCAGTGGCGGCCATCAGCTCACCGTTCCTTTCGTCAACGCCAGGAAGGCGCCCTCCAGGTCGGAGGTGGCGGCCAGGAAGTCGGTCACCCGGAACTCGGCCAGCACCAGGCGGCGCAACAGCTCGGCGCGGTAGTTGGCGTCCCCCTCGTAGGAGAAGTACGCCCCGTGCTGCGACGGCTCGGACCGGGTGACGCCGGGGGTCTCGGCCAGGAAGCGGAGCAGGCGCTCGCGTTCCGCCTCGCCGGCCTCCACGAGCCGCACCTCGGCCCGGACGCCGGCGTCGACGCGCTGCTGGATGTCGTGGACCGAGTCGCTCACCTCCACGCGGCCCTTTTCGATGATGGTGACCGAGTCGCAGATGGCGGAGAGCTCGGTGAGGATGTGGCTGCTGATGAAGACGGCCTTGCCCCGGTCGGCCAGGAGGCGCACCAGGCTCCGGAGCTCCACCCGCGCGCGGGGGTCGAGGCCGGCGGCCGGCTCGTCGAGGATGAGGACGTCGGGGTCGTTCACCAGCACCCGCGCGAGGCTGAGCCGCTGCTTCATCCCCTTCGAGAGGCCATTGACGGGCCGGTCCAGCAGCTCGCCCAGGCCGGTGAAGTCCACCACGTCGCCCAGGCGCTTGCGGCGGCGGGCAGGCTTGAGCCCGTAGGCGCGGGCGTAGAAGTCGAGGTACTCCTCCACCATCATGTCCTGGTAGCTGTCGAGGTAGTCGGGCATGAAGCCGACCCGCGGACGGATGCGGTCGGGGTAGTTGATGGCCGAGACGCCGTTGAAGAGGACGTCGCCCTCGTCGGGGTGCTCGAGCGTGGCGATGATGCGCATGGTGGTGGTCTTCCCCGCCCCGTTCGGGCCGATGAAGCCGTGCACCTCGCCGCTCACGAAGCGGAAGCAGATCCCGTCGACGGCGCAGACGCTGCCGAAGTGTTTCGACAGGCCGAGGACCTCGACCGCCATGCCGTCGTGCGCGGCCCGGATCATGGCGTGGCTCCCGTCTGCGCGGGGCCGGACCGTCGGCGTCGATTCACCATGTTTCCCCCTCCGGCATCTCCGGACGTCCGGCGCTCTCCAGGCGCTCTTCGCTCTCCGGCCGTTCGGTGCTTTCCGGCCGCCGGATGCCGACATAGAGATAGTCCGCCGAGAGCCGCCGCCCGCCGAGGCCACCGTCCTCGAGATACGGCAGCCCCTCGACCGTGGCGATGACCTCCCACTCGAGCATGCTGAAATGGAAGAGGGCGCCCTCGTTGTTCCACTCGCTCGTCGCCGGCCCGGTGCCGACGGGGGCGGACTCGCCGGGCGCAATGGGCCCGGCGGCCGCCAGGCGCGGTCGGCCGGCCCCATCGACGATGCGCACCCAGGCGCGCGTGACGGCATGGGAGAGCTCGTTGTGAATCCGGACCGGCTGGCCGTCCGGGTCGCGCTCCACCCGCAGGCCCATCCGGACGCGGACCGGGGTGGCGGTGAAGAGCCCGGCGGGCGTCCGGCTCGGGACAAACCCGGCCAGAAGCGCATGCCCGCGGCTCCAGTCCTCCTCCAGGCGGATCGACTGCCGCTCGCGTTCGCTCCGGAACGGAAGCGCCGCCGTCTCGGCGGGAAAGGCGAGCTCGCCGCCGAGGAAGCCGGCGTAGATGCCGCGCGCCCGGTACGCCATGCCGTCGCCGCTGCCGAGGTCGTGGAGGAGAAGCGCCCGCTCGTGCACCTTCACCCCCAGCCCTTCGGCCACCAGCGAATAGCCGGCCAGCAGCAGCATCCCCGCCCCCGCCAGCAGGGGCGCGGTGACGTAGAAGAGCGCCAGCCGCCGCCGGCGGCGCAGCACGAGCAGGTTGACCGGACCGATGAGGATCGCCAGCGTCACCGAGAGGAAGCAGAACCCCGTCGCCGGCACCCGGTGCAGCCCCTCCAGCAGACTCCGCAGCGCGTTCGGGACGTTGCTGTGGTAGCGGCCGTAATGGTCTTCGCCCTGGTGGACACGCAGGAGGTCGGACACCCCCGTCCGGCGCACCCGGTGAAGCGATCCGACCCCCGCCACCCCGATGGTGTCGAGCGCGTCGATGTCGGTGGCCAGCACGGTGCCGGTGAGGCAGTCGAGACCGACCGTCGGGCTCCCCGGCACGGAGACCACCCGCGCACCCGGCGTGAGACCCATGCCTTCGGCCGCATCCCGTGCGGCATCGGTATCGTCGGCGTAGATCCAGAGCGCGCCGCCGCCGAAGCGGACCCAGTCCGCCAGCGCGCGCCGCTGCGCCGGCTCGATCCGGCTGGCCGCGTCGAGCACGACAACGCCCTGCAGACCCGCATAGGCGAGCCAGGTGCGGGGCAACCGCTCCGCCGGCGTGGGCAGGTGCTCCACCTCCAGGCGCCCGGTCGACGACGCGCCGGACGACGCCAGCGTCCCGGCCAGCCGCTCGCGGCCGCGGCCGACATGGACCACCGCCAGCTCGTTGGCATACCCGAAGTGCGCTCCCTCGAACGAGAGCCGCTCGGACGGAGACCCGTCGACCGAAATGACGTAGTCCACCCGTCCGTACCGGCCCGGCCGCAGGAGCGGCAGCTCCACCCGCCGCCCGCCGGGCGGCAGCTCGAACCGCAGATGCGCCACCGACTCCACGCCGCCGCGAATCTGGGCGGTCAGCCCGATGGCGTAGGTCTTCTGCGTATGATTGCTGAAAACGAGCTGCACCGGCACGTAGGCGCTGTTGGATTCCGCCCACGGCAGCTCCTGCACGACGGTGATGCCGAGGTCCGGATCCCGGCCACTGCCGAACGCCATGGCGCCGTGCACCCGGCCCGCCGAAGCGAGCGCGAAGAGAAGCAGCAGAAACGCCACCCCCCGGCCGCGACGCAGCGTCGCGCCGGCGCGTTCTTCTGCCGTCGGGGTCTTGCGCAAGCATGTGACCATGCTGCAATCCGTTCCGCTGTCCATGGCGCGGCAGCGCGCGCGCAACCGGGCGCAATCGCCACCGCCCGTGGGGTCAGGCATCCGAGGCGCTTTCGGCCATGCGGTCCGCCACCGTCGGCGGCGCTTCGCGGGCGAGCTCGGGCACGGCCTGGAGAATGCCGTCGACCACACCGTCCTGCGTCACCCCCTCCAGGCGCGCGGCGTAATCCAGGATGACGCGGTGGCGCAGGGTCGGCCGGGCCACCGCCTTCACGTCCTCGAAGCCGACGGTGTTCCTGCCGTCGAGGAACGCGCGCGCCCGCGCCGCCATGGCGATGGAGAGTCCCGCGCGCGGGCTGGCGCCGAACTTCACCAGCCGCGCCGCTTCGCCCCCCTCCTCCGGATGGGTCGCGCGGACGATGCGGGCGATGTAGCCGGCCACCTGTTCGGAGAGGAGCACCCGCGCGGTCACCCCCATCGCGGCCAGGAGTTCGTCGCGGTTGATCAGCGGCTCCAGCGGCGGCAGCTGCCCGTCGCCGCGGTCGGTGATGACGCGGGTCAGCACCTCCGCCGGGACGTCGCGCACGTCGAGCTTGAAGAGGAAGCGATCAACCTGCGCCTCCGGCAGCGGGTAGGTGCCCTCCAGCTCAATCGGGTTATGCGTCGCCAGGACCGGGAAGGGATCGGGCGGTTCGCGCGTCTGGCCGAGGACGGTGACGGCGCGCTCCTGCATCGCCTCGGGAAGCGCGGACTGGGTCTTCGGACTCGCACGGTTGATCTCGTCGGCGAGGATGATGTTGGCGAAGATGGGGCCGGGATGGAACTCGAACTCGCGCCGCCCGTCCTCCTCGCGGAGGATGTGGCTGCCGGTGATGTCCAGCGGCATCAGGTCGGGCGTGAACTGGATCCGTCGGCTTTCGAGGTCGCAGAGCCGGGCGAACGCGCGCACCATCTGCGTCTTGCCCAGCCCCGGCAGGCCCTCCAGGAGGATGTGGCCACGCGCCAGCACGCCGGTCAGAAATTCGCGCACCAGCGTTTCCTTGCCCAGGATGACGCCGTTCAGCGCCGCCTCCACCGCCTGCAGCTTGTCCGCCAGCGCCTGCACTTCCTCGGGCGTCGCATTGTCCGCCATCCGCATATCCTTTCCCTGGTCGTGGATCCTGCCCGCCGCGGAACGCGACCGGCCAGGACGCTTCGTCAGTCGTTGCCGGCGGGAGCTTCCGACCCGTCTCCGGAAAAATACCGCGCCGCCACCCCGCGCCGGTACGGCCCCAGCGGCGTCGCCGCGCGCCGGCCGCGGACCGTTTCGCCGGCCTGCGCGCCGGTCCGTGCCGGCGGGCGGAACTCCTCCGGGGCAATCTCCTCCGGTCGCCGTTTCGACCGGCTGAGTGTCACGCCGGGCAGGAACGACTCCCCGGGCCGGACCGCCCGCGAGCGGAAGCGCGTCCCGCTCTCGTCGGTCTCGTCGCCGAAGGCCATGTCGGCGTCGCCGCGTCCGCGCGTGACGTCCCCCCGGCCGGGACCCGTTCCCTTCTTCTTTCCGCCCGGCCCCTGGCCGGCGTCGGCCATGCCGGGCAACTGGGTCGGGTCGCCGAGTTCGGAGAGCTTGCCGACACCCTTCATCATTTCGGCCAGCCGCCGCTGCGCTTCGGCGCTGCTCATCAGGTTCTTGCAGGCGCCGGCCTTACCCAGCTTCCCGGATTGCGCCTTGCGGAGCGCCTCGGCCAGATCGCGGAGCTGCTGGGGGTCGAGACCGGCAAAGGCGCTCTCCGGCAGGCTTCCCAGCGCATTCGGATCCGCATTCTCACCGAGTTTCTGCAGCAGCTCTTTCAGCGCCTTCTGCGCGTCCTCCGGCAGGTCCCCCGCCTGGCTGGCCTGGAGCGCCTCCTTCAGCGCGTCGCGGACCTCCTTCGGGTTCGGGGGTTCCCTGGCCGCAACGGCGGCGAGGTCGGCGGCCGCCTGGAGCGCGTTCAAACGCTTCTCGGCCTCCTCCAGGATGCGCTGATCCAGCTTCGCCTGGAGCGTGTCGACGCCTTCCGCCGCCGCTTCGGGCGAGCGGTCGGCCTCGTCGGCCACCTGCCGGACCGACTCGGCCAGCGCCAGCGCTTCCTCTTCGTCCAGGACGTTCAGATCCGCGGCCCGATCGATCCGGCGCTCCACCTGCGCAGCCCGCCGGCGGATGGCAGCCGCGGACTCGAGCGGCTGGTACGGCACCCCGGGCACGAGCCCCGCCGCGACGAGGAAGACCGCCGGCAGCGCCAGGCCGGAGACCACCGGGGTCCAGGCAATCGTCGGCACCCCCCGTTCCGGGCGCCCCGCGGCCCGCACCGCAACCCCGGGGCGCTCGACCGCCGCCAGCACGCTGCCGCCGGCGCAGGCCTTCAGATCCACCCAGGCCGCCGCCTGCAGCGTTGTGACGCCGCGCCGCCGCATCGCCACCGCGAACCCAGGCACAAGCCCGAAGGCGGTCAGCCCCAGCCAGATCGGCAGGAACACCTCGTGGTAGCCGGTTACCTTCAGCACCACCACCGCAACGGCCACCACGTAGAGCCACCAGGCAAGCCAGTGCGAGGCCAGGTCGAGGGCGAGCGCCAGGTTGAGGCGTCGCCGGGCCTGCTCGACCGTCGCGAGCGGCGTGGCGGCGCCGGGCTCTGCTGCCGTCATTCGGATATCCTTTGCGGAACTGTCCACGGAACGTTCCCAAAAGGTACGCGAATTCCTGTTCCTGTCAAGGACCCGCTCACCGGGCGGCATGGCCCTGCCCCTATACAACGCACGAGGCGGGCGTTTCGTGCCCGTATTCTCCAATTGTCCCCGAAAGAAGGAAAAACGCGAACCGGACGCCGCAAGGCCCGATCAAGCGTTGCCGGCGGGGCGCAGCGCGTTCATCACCTCGAACGCCTGCGCCATCAGGCCTTCACACTCTTCCGGCTTGAGGCGGAGACCGGTATGCAGGAGCAGCGCATCCCCGTCCCCCTCGACGGTCAGCCCGCCCTGCTTGCCGTACCCCCGGGTGGCGACCGGCGCATGGTGCTCGACGAAGTAGCGCCGCAGTTCCGGCGTGAAGAGCGCACGGACCGCTTCCTCATCGTCGCCGGAGAGATGGAACGCCTCGGAGAACTCGGGGTCGTCCTCGAAGTCGATGTCGTGGTCGAGCGCCCCGAACGACGCCAGCAGATTGCTCAGGAACCCCGGCAGCTTGATTTCCGGCGCGAGCGCAAAGCGCGGCAGCGCGAGCTCCGGATTCTCCACGATGCAGACGGTCTGCCGGTGGGTGCTGCTGTTGTTGCCGCTGCCGGTGGTGTACTGGTAATCCGCCATGCAGAGGCGCACGCCCTGGGCTTCGCCGGCGAGAATGTTCTTCCCCTGCCGTCCCGAGCCCTTCGTGAAGATGCGGAACGATCGGCCTTCGTGAAAGGCTTTGTCCTTGGGCGTAAAGGAGAATCCCATCGACTCCGCAACCGCCTGCCAGGCCTCGCGCCGCTTCTTGTCCATGTAGAGCGCGAGGAGGATGCCGCCGACGGCGATGCACAGAAAAAGTCCAATGAACAGGAGTTCCACGAGCCCCCTCCTTTGCTTCGCTGCCGTGACCATCCGGACAGACCGTGGCGCTATTGCCCCATGGATGCCTGATCCTGGTTGAGCACCATGCCCTTGAACTGCATGCGGAGCTGGTCCGGGTTCGGGCTGTGCTCGATGGCGACCTCTTCCCCGATCAGCCCCGTCTTGGCGAGCTGGTAGAGGCTCATGTTGAAGTCCTGCATCCCCTCCTTCGCCATGTTGCGCACCGTCTCGGGGATGCGGCTGTCGTCACCCTCGGCGATGAGCTTGCGGATGACCGGGTTGACGAACATGAGCTCTACCGCCGGAACGCGGGGGTACTCGTCCTTCAGACCGGGCAGGAGCCGCTGCGCCGCGACGGCCCGGAGCGTAAAGGCCAGCATCTGCCGGATCTGGTGCTGCCGGTCGCCGGGGAAGAAGTCGAGAATGCGGCTGAGCGTCTGGACCGCGTTGTTGGCGTGGAGCGTCGCGTAGACCAGGTGCCCGGTCTCCGCGGCGGCCAGCGCGGTCTCGATCGTGTCGGGATCGCGCATCTCGCCGACAAGGATGACATCCGGATCCTGCCGCAGCGCATACTTCAGCGCGCTGTTGAAGTCGGTGACGTCGATCCCCACCTCGCGCTGGTTCACGAAGGCCTTCTCGTCCCGGTAGACGTACTCGATGGGGTCCTCGATGGTGAGGATGTGGCAGCGGCGGGTGGCGTTGATGCGACTCAGGAGGCTCGCGAGCGTGGTGCTCTTGCCGCTGCCGGTGGCCCCGACGACCAGGACCATGCCGTCCTCGAAGCCGGCGAAGCGGTTGATCGCCTTCGGCAGGCAGAGCGCGCCCACGTCGGGCACCTGGCCGCTCACCCGTCGCGCGACGAAGCTGGTGGTCCCCCGCTGCCGGTAGATGTTGACGCGGAAGCGCCCCACCTTCGAGATGCTGTGCGCGAAGTCCAGGCTTCCCTGCTCGTCGAAGGTGCGTCGCTGCTCCTCGTCGAGGATCTCGGAGACCATGCGGTTGATCTGGTCGATGGTCAGCGGCGGCGCCTCGATGCGGCGCGGCACCCCGTGAATGCGGTAGATCGGCGGCGAAAAGCACTTCAGGTGCAGATCCGACGCCCCGACCTTCTCCATCTTCGCCAGCAGCTTGTCGATTTCCCGCGTTACCGCGCCGTCCGGTTCGGCCATGCCCGCTCCTCGCGTTTGCAACCGCAGGTCCTCAGGATGGATAGGGGACACCGCTTCTTGACCGATTCTCGCCTCTGCCCGCGCGTCTGTCAAAAGAAAATCGCGGTCTGGCCTGGCGGTTGCAGACCCCTGCGCAGCTCTCTGGTGCGGCGGAAATCGCAGCCGATTGTGCGGAAACCGGACGCCGGCCTCTGCGTCCGGACTCAACCCGCCGGCACGCTGTCGCGATTCCGAACGCCAAATGGTTGCAACTTTCAGCGAATGTGGTACATTGGGCCAACGGTACGGGAGACCAAGCGTTCATCCCGATTCAGCCATGGAGAACCGGCCACCCGCCATGCCAAACGAATCCAGCCTGCGCGTTCTGCTGATCGACGACGAGGAAGCGCTGGGGCGCATCTTCCAGACCTGGGCCCGGACCACCGAGCGCTTCGCGCCGCTGTACGCGCCCCAACCGGATGCGGGCCTGGCCCTGCTCGACAGCGAGGGCCCGGATGCGCTGGTGACCGACATCTTCATGCCGGAGCGGGACGGGTTTTCCGTCATCCGCGAGGCCCGCGCCCGGCAGCCCTTCCTGCCCATCGTCGCGCTCACCGCCAACGGGGACGACCCGGCCATCGAGGTCGAGGCCCTCCACGCCGGCGCCGACTACTTTCTCTGCAAGCCCGTCGATTTCGACCGCCTTGCTTCCGTTCTCGACGTCCTGGTCGATGCCGCCGAGCGCCGCCGGCATGACTGGCAGGGCCTGACCGACGCCGCCGAGACGGGCGAACTGCTGCGCAACCTGCTCGACCAGACCAACGACCTCGTCTTCGTCAAGTCGCCGAAGGGCAAGGTGCTCCTGGCCAACTCCGCCCTGAAGCGGATGCTGGGGCAGGATCCGACCGGCAAGACCGCCGAGGAACTCTTTCACCCCGACCTGGCCGCTCGCCTCGCCGCCGAAGCGCACAAGGCCCTCGCCGGCGGCGGCGTGCGCGAGTGGGAGACCGTCTTCGAGGCGCCGGAGGGGTCGCGCTGTTTTTCCGAAAAGCTCTTCCCCCTCGGCGGACGCGGATCCGAAGCCCGCGCCCTCTGCGGCATTGCGCGGGACACGACCGCCAGCCGCCAGGCCCTCGACGAGGCGAAGCGCCAGGCCCTTCATCTCCATACGCTGATGGAAGCCATCCCGAGCCCCGTCTTCTACAAGCGGGAGGACGGCTGCTACACCGGGTGCAACCAGGCCTTCGCCGACCTGCTCGGCCTCAAGAAGGACGCCATTCTCGGGCGGACCGTCTTCGATCTCACCCCGCCCGAACTCGCCAGGCTTTACCACGAACGGGACCAGGCCCTCTTCCAGAGCGGGGGGACGCAGGTCTACGAGGCCGACGTCCGCGACGGCAGCGGCCGGGATCGTCACGTCGTCTTTCACAAGGCGGTCTTCCGCCTGCCAGACGACGATCAGGCCCATATGGTGGGCATCGTCGTGGACATCACCCAGCGCAAGGATCTGGAGAAGGAAACGCGCCGCCTCAGCCTTTTCCCCGCGGCGGATCCGAACATCGTGCTCCGCCTCGACCGCAGCGGCACCATCAGCTACGCCAACCCCGCCGCCGAGGCCTGGCTCGCCGAACGCAACCTGCCGCCCATCGGTCTCTATCACCTTCTGCCCGACGACTTCACCGGCGTTCTGTACCGCGTCATGGAAACCGGCGAGGTGGTGCAGGACGAAGTAGAGTACGAGGGCCGCTGGTACGAGTTCAAGCTGCGTCCCTTCCCCGACGCGAAGGACTGCTTCGTCACGCTCATCGACATCACGAACCTCAAGCGCCTCAACGAGGAGCGCGAGATCTACTACCAGGCGTTCCAGCACTCCATCCACGGCGTCACCATTACCGACCGCGACGGCAACATCCTCCATGTCAACGCCGCCTTCGAGGAGCTCTACGGCTACTCCCTCGCCGAGGCCCGGAAACAGAACCCGAGCGTCCTCAATCCCGGCCGCGCCGTCTACCGCGATCTCGGCTACACCGACGCGGAGTACGACGCGCTCTTCCGCGGTCTCTGGGAGGCCATCCTCGACCCCGCCGTCGGGCACTGGGAAGGCGAGGTGATCAACCGCAAGAAGAACGGCGACCTCGCCTACGTCTACCTCTTCGTCAGCGCCATTCGCGGCGTCGACGGCGAGATCATCGCCTTCGTCGGCATGCCGATCGACATGACCGAGCGCCGCGAAGAGGAGGCCGCCATCCGCATCGAGTGCTACCGCGCCATCACCGAGCTCGCCGAGACGCGCGACAACGGGACCGGCGCCCACCTCGCCCGCATCAGCGCCTACACCGGGCGGATGGCCGAGGCGGCGGGGATGTCGCGCCGCTTCGTCGACGACATCCGCCTCTTCAGCCCGCTCCACGACATCGGCAAGGTCGGCATCCCGGACGCGATCCTCCTTGCGCCGCGCAAGCTGTCCGACGACGAGTTCGAAATCATGAAGACCCACGCCACCCTCGGCTGGCAGATCCTCGAGGGCCGCCCCACCCTGGAGATGGCCGCCGAGATCGCCAAGTCGCACCACGAGCGCTGGGACGGGACCGGCTATCCCGAGGGGCTCGCGGGCGAATCCATCCCCTTCTCCGCCCGCATCGCCGCCATCGCCGACGTCTACGATGCGCTCCGGAGCGACCGGCCCTACAAACAGGCCTGGACGCACGAACGCGCGGCGGAGGTCATCCGCGAGGGGGCGGGCACGCATTTCGACCCCAAACTGGTCGAGATCTTCAACCAGCTCGAAGACACCTTCCGCGACATCACCGACCGCATCCGCGACCCCGCGCCCGCCGAGGCGCCCTGACCCGCCCCGCGGTCCGCGTTTCCCGCACCGTCCCGACAGGGCCATTCCGTTCTCCCTCTCCCTCTGGGAGAGGGCCGGGGTGAGGGCGCCCAAAACTGGCCCCAGCCCCCTCACTCTAACCCTCTCCCAGCGGGAGAGGGAACCCCGTTCTCGAACCGCCCCTGCCCGGCTCAGGCTGAAACGGTGTGAACGGAATGCCCGCATCGTCCCGATTCCCCCCTTGACGCCTTCGGCTGCGCGGACTACCGTGGCCGCCGTGGCCAGACCATGCAACCGGCCTGTACCAGACAGGATGCCGACGTTCCGCCGGAGACCTTTCAACCAAGGAGATCGCCATGCGCATCGGGCTCTGCGCCGGTCCCGAAGCCGCTTCCGAAGCCCACGCCGCCGGCGTGGACTACCTCGAACTCAACGTCCAGGGCCACTTCGTCCCCCTTGAGGACGACGACGCCTGGGCCGCCAACCGCGATGCCATCCGGGCCAGCGCCGTGCCGACGGCCGCGGCCAACTGCTTCCTCCCGGGCAGCCTGCCCTGCACCGGCCCCGAGGTCGACGCCCACGCCATCCTCGCCTACGCCGAGACCGCCTTCGCCCGCGCGGCGGAGGTGGGCGCCGTGCAGATCGTCTTCGGCAGCGGCGGCGCGCGCCGCATCCCCGAGGGCTTTCCGCCCGCGGAGGCCGAGGCGCAATTCGTCGAGATCCTGAAGGGGCTCGGCCCCCTGGCCGACAAGCACGGCGTCACCGTCGTCGTCGAGCCGCTCAACGCCGGCGAATGCAACTTCATCAATTCGGTCACCGAGGGCGCGGACCTGGTCCGCCGGGCCGGGCATCCGTCGGTCCGCCTCCTCGCCGACATCTACCACATGGGCAAGGACGGCGAACCGCCCGAGGCCGTCGGCCCGGCCGCCGACCTGCTGCGGCACGCGCACATCGCCACCATCCCCGATCGCGCCGCCCCGCTGGCGGGCGACACCTCGGTCGCGCCCTACCTGCTCGCGCTCAAGGCGGCCGGCTACGACGGGGGGATCAGCTTCGAGTGCAGCTTTGCCGACCGCGCGCGCGACCTGGCCGCGGCGGTACGCTTCGTGCGGGAGACCTGGGACGCGGCCTGACTCCTCGCCCCGAAGCGTCCCACGCCGCCCGCCGGGAGACCCGTCCATGCCCGAACAGCGCGCCGAAGCCGTACTCGCCCTCCTGGACCGCTTCCGCGACCGGGAGGACCTCCACATCACCCGCGTTCTGGGCTGCCTCGTCGCCATCGGGCATGACGACATCCTCGCCATCGACCGCACCGGGGCGCTCCGGTTCTGTCCGCTGCAGGCGCTCCTCTCCGACAAGGATCTCGAGGCCTACGTCCGCGAAAAGATGGAGGCCTTCGGCCAGTTCACCGCCGCGCGCGAGCTCTGCCGCGAGCACCACGGCGTCCCCTACGGCGCAAGCGAGATGCTGATGTACGCGCTCCGGGCCGGCACACTCGACGCCGCGGTCACGGTCTGCGACGGGGCCGGCGCCGTCGTCACCGACCGCCCCGCCGTCGTCCAGGGCGTGGGCGCGCGCATGAACGGCCTCTTCCACACCTCGCCCATTCCCGCCATCCTTTCCGGCCTGCGCCGCGAGGGCGCCCTCGTCTTCGACGACGCGGCCATCGACCAGCGCCGCGGCCTGGCCGCCGCCGCCGAGGCCGGCCACCGCCGCATCGCCGTCACCGTCAACGGCTACCACGGCGAAGGGCTCGACGACCTTCGGGCCGATGCGGCCGCCCTCGGCGTCACGCTCACGCTCCTCTCGGTCTGCAACACCGGCATCGACCGCGCACGCGCCGAAGCCATTGTCCGCGACGCCGACATCGCCTGGGCCTGCGCGTCGCAGCACCTGCGCGACCTCGGCGACCGGGCGCGGGTGCAGCTCACCCGCGGCATCCCGGTCTTTGTCTACACCGACCGCGGGCTCGATCTTCTCGCCGGATTTTCCGACGCGACCGGCGCCGCGGCGCTCCGCGCGCTCGATCCGTCGCGCCAGTTCCTGATCGGCGGTGGAGGCGGCGACCGCATCCGCCTGGGCGAGCACCGGGTGGGCATCACCGCCTGCACCCTTCCGGTCGCAAGCCCCCGCCCGCCGGACCCATTTCGCTGATGCCATCTCTGAACCGCCGCCAGCGTTCCCCGAAGAGCCTTTGTTCGCCGCCAAGGAGCCCCGTATGGACCGTCACCCGCCCGTCCCCCTCCGCCCCATCCCCGCCGTCCCCCCGCGCCGCCCTCCCCCCCCCCCCGTCCTCCCCGGCGCCCCCGGCCCCATCACGCCGGCCGTCCCGCTCACCGGGCGCCGGCCGCCCCCCCTCGGCCCGGCCTCGCAGCTTCAGCAGATGGCGGTGCAGCAATACGGCAACTTCCTGAAGCAGAACACCCTTGCAAAGGACCCGCAGCAGACCGCCCTGGTGGAGCGGAGCGGCCGGCGCATCCAGCAGGCCGTGGAGCGCTACTTCGCTCTCCACGGCTGGAGCGACCGGCTGGAAGGCTATGCCTGGGAGTTCCGCCTCGTCGAGGACGAGCAGATCAACGCCTTCTGCATGCCCGGCGGCAAGGTGGCCGTCTACACGGGCATCCTGCCGGTCACCAAGACGGAGGACGGCCTTGCCGTGGTCATGGCCCACGAGATCGCCCACGCCGTCGCCCAGCACAGCCGCGAACGGATGAGCCAGGCCCTCCTCTTCAACCTCGGGGGCATGGCGCTCGACAAGGCGCTCGACGCGCAGGGCGACAAGACCAGGAGCGTCTTCCTCGGCCTCTACGGGGTCGGCGCCAGCCTGAAGATGCTCGGCTACAGCCGCCAGCAGGAGCTCGAAGCCGACCGGCTCGGCCTCATCTTCATGGCGATGGCCGGCTACAATCCCGACGAGGCCGTCGGCTTCTGGCAACGGATGGTGGCCGCGAAGGAGGCGAAGGGCGGTGGCGCCGGACCGGTCTTCCTCAGCACCCACCCCACCGACAAGCAACGCATCGCCGCCATCCGCCGGCTCATTCCCGAAGCCCGCCGCTACGCCGAGGAGCTGCGGACCGGTGCGGCCGCGCCCCGCCGGGCGCCATCGGCGACCGCACGGACGGCGCAGGCTTCCGCCGGCATGCCCGGCGAACCGGCCAGCACCGAAGAGCGCATCGAACGGCTGCGCGCCGAGAACGCCGCCCTCCGGGCCCGCCTGGAAACCCGCTGACGCGATCGATCGGCTCGCCCCAATGCAGCAGGCCTCCCCGGTCGGGGAGGCCTGCGCACGCATCCTTCGGCGAAGCGAATCCGCCGGCTCAGTTCTTCAAGAGGTCGAGCAGCTCCACCTCCCGCATGATCGGCACGCCGAACTGCTTGGCCGCTTCGCGGGCGCGGGCCACCTCCTGGATCTGCTCCAGCTGGCGCTCGCCCGTCGCGGCGGCGGCGTCCGGGGTGCGGCAGAGCACCAGGTAGTCGGTTTCCACCTCCACGGCCTCGCTCACCTTGCCGCCGTAGTCCTTGATGAGCGCCACCAGGTCGTCGCGGGTAAACTCCTGCGGTTCGCCGGCGATGGTGAAGGTCAGCTCCTCCTCGCGGCTGTAGACGGGGTTGCGGACGTAGTCGCCCGGAAGGATGGGGTCGAGGGGATCCATCGTATCCACCTCCCGCGCGGCGCCGCCGCTCATGCGAACCACGTCGTTCTTGCCTTCGCCGCTGCTGCAGTAGGGGCAGTAGCGCATGCCGGGCTGGCCGATGTAGCCGCACTGGCTGCAGACCGGCTTCTGCTCGATTCCCGAGAGGATGGTGACCGCCGAGGTGGAGGGGAAGACCTCCGTCACCTCGACCTTGCCCATCACCTCCTCCTGCCCGTAGCGCAGGCGGACGACCTCGAACTTCATGCCGCGCTCGATGCGGTGCACCTTGCCGGCGTCGATGACCGCGAAGCGGCGGTCCGCGTCCACCTCCAGCACCCTGCCGTCGAAGCGTTCGGTCTGCCGCTCGTAGCCCTCCACCACCTCCCCGCCGTGGCGGAGCTTGTCCAGGGCCTCGCGGAGCTGCTCGATCTCGCGGACGAGCCGGGTCTTCTCGCTGCGGTGCTTCTCCTGGGCGGCGAGCCAGCCTTCCTTGACGCGCAGGAGTTCGCGCATCCGCTGCTCGGCCAGGAGCTTCGACTCGTCGCGCTGCTGCTTCAACTCGTCCTTGTGGAGATCCGGCTCGTTCATCTTCTCCTGCAGGGCCCGGATCTCTTCGCCGAGGCGGTCGATCGTCTCCTGCTTGGTGTTGCCGATCTCCTTGTACTTCTCCATGTCCTGCTTGATGGCGGTGTTGAGCTCCTCCTGGTTCTGGAGGATGTCCTTGGTCTCCGCCAGCTTGTCCTCGGTGCCGGCCAGGTTCTCCTGCAGCTTCTCGTTGGTCTCCTGCAGGGCCAGCATGTCCTCGTCGATCTGCCGCATGTTCTTGTTCTTCCAGTCGGTCGCGAGTTCCTTCTTGTCCGCGAGCCGCAGCACCTCTTCCCGATGCAGCTTGTCGAGATTGGTCTGGTAGTAAAGCATCCCGAAAGCGAGGTTGCCGATGACGAGAAAGACGATGGCGATGATTGTTCCCACACTCTGGTTCATGGGGTTCTCCTTGCCGAGGCATCCCGGCGGCTCGCGCAATTCTGACCGCCCCGCACACGGCGACCGTGGGGGGATTCCTTTGGATCTATCGACCGGAGCGGCCTGTCTCTTCACGCTCTGTGGATTTTCCGCCCCCGCACCCGCTGCCCGTCCGGGAGGCGTGACACCAAAATAGCACCTAACGCGTTTTTCAAAAACAGGTTACAATCGTCAGCGAAGCTCGGAAGGCTCGAAAAATACGTCCCAAACCACACGGAACGCACACACGGCCCGCCGGGCAGGACGTTTCTGCTGAAACGCGATCCCCCCCTCCCGGTTCGTTCTTTGTGTGTCCGAAACGACCGCCGCCCCCGCAGGAAAGACCCGAGGAGGCGGCGGCGGAGCAAACGTTTTCACAGCGTTGCAGCCGTCAGTCCCCCAGGCGGGTCGGCAGTTCCGCGGCGTCGGTGACCGCGTAGGTATGCCGCGCCGCGAGCGCATAGGTATCGCTCGGGGCCAGCACCTCGCCGGTGGTGAGATCGGTCACCGTCCCCGGCAGGGCCACCGTCTGCTCGACGAAGTTCCAGATGGTCGCGCGCGTGCCCGCCGCGTCGTGGTACAGAACCGCATTGCCGTCCTCCTGCAGATAGCGCCGGTGCATTCCCGGCAACTCGGCGTGGTACTCGTGGATGATGCGCCGGTGCTCCTCGCCGTACACCTCGTCGATTCGCTTCCCGTCAATAAAGAGCGGCGCCCTGGCTGGCGACTTGTGCGCGAGCTGGTAGTACAGGAACGCCGGATCGTGGCTGTCATTCTTCGTCGTCTCGCTGCCCGGCACCGGAACAGTGACCGTGTTGTTGCCCAGCCCGACGTGGTAGCAGATGAAGATGACTTCCGCGTCATAGCTGTCCGGGTGGCCGTGGATGTTCCGCCCGAAGGGGCCGAACGACTCGATCTGCCACTCCACGCCCGCCGTCTCCTGCAGCTCCCGCAGCACCTCCAGCGATTCGCGCCAGCTCGTCTGCGGGTGGCCGCTGCTGTAGTTGACGGGCATGAAGAAAAGGTTGTAATGGCTGTCGATGAAGTACCCCTCCAGCCCCGTCTCCTCGACGATCCGCCGGTGGCAGTCCACCCAGTACGTCCGCGCCTCCGGGTTCTTGAGATCCAGGTTCGAGCTCACCGAGGTGTACGCCCCCGCGTACTTCAGGCGGGTGTCCTCCATCGCCATGAACCAGGACCCCGGTCCGCACCGGTGCTCGCTGTTCAGTTCCGCGGCCAGCGAGACGTACGTGTTCGTCCACATGAAGTTGCGGATGCCGTGTTCGCGGCAGCGGTCGATGTAGCTCTTCAGCCGCACCGTGCCGCCCAGGCGGTCGGAGACCTCGTACTCGCGCGAAAGGCACATGTTGCCGCCGGGGATGCCGTCCGGCTCGAACTGATCGTTGCGCTTGAAGTTCTCGGCAAAGATGGTCGGCACCCCCACCGCCGCGCAGGCGGGCACGATGTCGCGGTAGTAGGTGTCGATGGTGTAATTCTTCCAGTGGTGGTGCCCCATGCAGAGCTCCGGCGGCTGCTCGCGCAGGCCGAACTCGTCCCGCGCGCGCCGGGCCGTCTCGTCGTAGATCCAGGTCCAGAGGTTCTTCTGGTCCGTCTCCGTCTTCGGATCCGTGTTGAGGAGAATCCGCTTCGGCGTGGTCGCCCGTGCAAGGGCTTCGTCGAAGATGTGCTTGTCGAAGCACTTCAGCTCCGGCTTGCCCGCGTCGCGCCGCAGCACCGTCCGGACCAGGTCCACGTGCTCGAATACGCCCAGGAGCGTCCGGTCGCCCTTGACCTGGTGGTCGAAGCACTGGTGGTCGGTCCAGCGCGGCAGGTTGTGCGTCATGCAGCGGTTGGCGTGGCTCCCTTCGTCCAGGAAGAAGAGGTACCCCTCCGTCGTCCAGAACGTCTCCGGCTCGAACCGGACCACCGGCGCCGAACAGGCCGACTGGTTGTAGACCGTCGCCCCCGCGATGTCCCCGTCCAGCTCCCACGATGCGCGGTCGTACAGGTAGAAGATCGGCGTGTCCTCGCTCGCATACTCGTAGTGGTACGCGAACCCCGTGAACGCGTTTTCGCCAAACCGGTCCTCCGCCGGCCGGATCACCACCTCCAGCCGCCCCGTCCCCGCCGGCGCGTCCCCGTCCCAGTCCTCCAGGTCGTGGATGGGATCGAAGCTGTGATCGCGCATGATCTTCACCGGCAGCGGACGGAAGATCGCTTCCAGGCGGATGCGGAGTTCGTTCTCCCCTGTTTCGATTCCTTCCAGCCGAAGCTCCGCGAGTTCGGTCCCGTTCGAAAAGGTCTGCGTATACGGCGCCAGCGGCAACCGGCCCGAACGCACCTGCGTCTCCCCAATCCGAATCGCTCCCAACCCCCGGTAGGCGTCCCCCTCGGCCAACACCTCGAACGTGCACCCGTTCCACGCCACGGATTCCCGGTTCATCGTCCCGCTCCTCCGTCTCCGCCCACTCAACTTGTCCGGCCACCGCGGTCCGGTTTCTCCCGGTGGACGGAATGCAATCTATTTTATCGATACCCGTTTGTCAATTATGCTATCGCTTTTGTTCTGCGCATGGGCATTTTCCGGCTGGACCCTTTCGATTCCATCCACTCGGAAATTCTTTTCAGTTCCGGGTTGACGCGGAGAAGGGTTCGGTGTATTCTCTTTTCGTGAACGCCGTTCGCCATTGGAGAACATCATGCGCGAGCCCTCCACCGTCAAGTCCCTCGCCCGCGCGCTGACCATTCTCGACGCGCTTGTCTTCGATGCACCGGACGACGGGCTCCCGCTGGCGGAGCTGGCCCGGCACGTCGGGATGCCGCGCAACACCTGTCACAAGGTCCTTCAGACCTTCGTCGCGGCCGGCTATGTCCGCACCGACGGCACGGGCCGCTACGCCATCGGCCCCCGCTGCGTGGAGATTGGCCGACGCGCGGTGCTGGCCACCGCCGCGGTGCGCCGGACCGTGGACGCCCACCTGCGCGCCCTCGCCGCCGACCTGGGCGAAGGCGTCATCTACACCGTTCTCGTCGACGGCCAGCGCCGTCCGCTGGGCCGCGCGGAGCCGAACCGCGCCGTCCGTGTCGACAGCGGGGTCCTGGACCGCCACGGCATCTACGCACTCCCGACCGGCCGCGTCCTTCTCGCATACGCCTCGCCGGCGGAGGTGGAGCGGATCGCTGCGCGCCCCGGCCCCCCCCCCGCACCCCGGGCCCGCCTCGCCTCGCCACGGCCCCGCGACCCCCCCGGCGCCGCCGGGTCGTCGGCGGTGGGCCCCCCCAGCCCCCCGCCGTCCAGGGCGCCGGGCCCCTCGCCGGCCAGGGTGCGCAGCGGGCGGGCGAAATCGGGGTTGATGAGGCGCTCCCCGGCCCGGGGAGCCCGGGTCCCTCCCTCGACCAGGTAGGTGGCCGCG
>CAZKKD010000020.1:0-21036 GCA_964553265.1 uncultured Planctomycetales bacterium
GCAGGGGCGCCGCCCCCAACGGTGGCGGGTCGGCGCACCGGGAAGTGCGGGGGGACCGGCTCGCCTCCGCGTCCGCCTCGGTCGCTCGCCGTCCCGGCGGGCTCCGCGAAGGGGTGGACGGGCGCGCCACCGCGCTCGAACAGCGGGTCGAGGGCGCCACGCGGTCGCTGGAGAAGACCTCCACCGAGCTCCGCAAGGAGGTGGAAGGCCGCCTGGAAACCGCCATCGGCAAGGCCTCCGCCCAGGCCGAAGAACTGAAGCAGGCCCTCGGGCAGCGCATGGAAGAGGTCGAGACCCGGGCCCTGGAGCAGGCCCGCCGCCTCGGGGAGGACGCCAAGGCGCTGCGCGACGACCTCGGCACGCAGGCGAAGGAGCTCCGCCAGTCGGTCGAGGAACGCCTCGAACGCGGCCAGACCGAGACGAGCGACTTCGTCAGCAAGACGGTCGAGACCCTCTGGCGCTCCATCGAGGACGTCTCCACCTCGCTCGAAACCGCCCGCAAGGAGATGCAGGGTACCGTCGAGCGCCGCATGGCCGAGCAGACCGAAGCGCTGCAGGAGACCGAAAAGCGCCTGCGCACGGAAATCGAGCGCCAGTCGGGCGAGATCTCCGCCACCCTCCTCAAGCGCGTCGAAAAGGCCGAGGCCGTCTCCGCCACCCGGGCCGCGGAGATGGAGAACCGCCTCGACGCGCTCCGGCGCCACGTCGAGGAGCGCATCGCGCAGATCGACGGGCGCGTCGGCGAGGCGAAGGAGGAGATGCGCCACCTCGTCGAGGAAGGGCGCTCGCACGGCGACGCGGCGGTCCGCGACCTCCGCTACGATCACGAGCAGCGGATGGTCTTCCGCGAAGACATCGGCAACATGTTCATCGAGCTCGGCATGCTCCTCGGCAAGGACGCCGGCTCCGGGGCGATGGCCGACGCGATGAATGCCGCTGCCGGAACGGACGGCGAGGGCTCCGCAACGGACGACGACGGCGAGAGCGAGGACTTCGGCGATCTGCAGGGCTTCCTGTCGATGGACGACGAAGAGACCGCCTCCGCCCTCGACGAGGCGCCGCCGCCGCCGGAGTCGGGCGAACGCACCGTCAACGACGGCCCCGAAGCCACCGTCAAGGCCTGATGCGTGCCGGGGTGCCTGCTGCTTTGTTTCCGGGCCGGGGTCGGTCGCATGACGCGCGGGATTCTGTGCGGAGGCGACAGGAGGGATCTGCATGAGCGGTGATGGGGATCCGCTCGACGCCACCCGCGGGGCGGCGGCGTCCGATGCGCCGGATGCACCGAAGCCGGTCGACGAACTGGATGCGGCGCTCCTGGATCTCGACGACGAGCAGGCCTTCGAGGAGTTGCGCGGCCTCCTGGTCGCCGACGAGCGTCGCGACATCGAGCGGCTCGAGCAGGCGCTGACCGGCTTTCTCGGCGCCGTCATCCGGGACGACACCCTCGAACACCTTCTCCGCGACATGGCCGGCCGCGCCGTCGAGGAGCGCCTTCGGGCCCTCCGCGACGAGCTGCCCCGCCGCACCGCCGCGCTGCTCGACGAAGCGCTGGAGCGCGAGCTGTCGGTCCGGCGGGGCGAGCTGCCCGACCGGGTCGGTCCCATCGTCGACGATGCGGTGGCCGACCACATCCGATTGGCCGAGCGCCACGCCGCCGCCTTCCTCCAGCCCGCGTTCGACGAGGTGATGGCCGACCTCACCGCCGAGGCGCGCCAGCGCCTCGTCAACGAACTCACGCCCGAGGTCCTGAAGCTGGTCCGCAAGCGGGTCGAGGACTACCGCCCCCGCCTGGAGCCTCTCGTCGGCCGCATGGTGGAGGAGATGGTGGGCGGGGCGCTGCGGGCGTCCGCGGGGCGGCACCTTCTCGCCCTCGTCGACGATGTCCGCCGCGACGCCGAACGCCGCAGCCGGCGCCTGTTGTGGGTGGTCGGCGCGGTGGCGGCGGCGCTGCTCCTTGGCGTCGGGCTCGTCCTGGGCATCCAGGCCACCCGCATGCAGGCGCTCCGCAACCGGGTCGGCGCGCTCGAAGGCGGCACGGCGGCCTCCACGTCTGCACCGGCCGTGCCCGTCGCTCCCCCGTCCGCCGCAGCGGAATCCGCCGAACCCGGCCGCCCGTCCGCTCCCCGTTCCGCACCGCCCACCCCGTTCCGTCGACGCTACTCCACCGACAGCCCCTGAACCGCCTCGCGGCGGTCCGGTTTTTTGTGCCGGCGATCTGTCGCTTCTGGTTTGCTTTCATTTGCGGGTGGCCTGCTGTCCAGCAAAACAAGCTTTGCAAAAACTGAAGCGTTGATGCTATACTGTAATGCGTCGAGCGGCCGTACCGCCGCCCATCCGATTCTCATGTCAGGAGATCCCCATGAATCGCATGATTGCGTTCGCATGCTTCGTCGTGCTCTTTGCGTCCGTCGTCGCGGCGGGCGAGACAGCCTTTCGAACGCCGGTGACCCGGGAGGATCTGGATCCGGCCGCCACCGCCGCCTGGGTGGACGGAACGCTGAACCGCGAGGTCGTTTTCCACGGCGGGAAGGCCGGCCCCGAGTGGGTGGTCTGGACGCAATCCTCCGGCCCGGGGCACTCGGGGATTTCCTTCGGCACTTCGGACCAGCCCGGCCCGCGGCATCTGCGTCTCGGCTTCCGGCGCGCCATTCCGGCGGGGACCATTGTCGCGCGCGGGGGCGGCGCGCTGTCCGTCCTGGCCGAGGGCGCGCCCTATCCCGGGGACGTAACGGATGAGGAGCACTGGCAGGCGCTCGAGCGCGTCCACACCGGCGAATACAGCCTCTGGGTACTGCCGGCGGGCGCGACGGTGCGGGCGCTCCGCTTCACCACCGAAAGCAACGATCCCATGCGGGCCGAGCACCGGGGGCATCTCTCGGGCGTCTGCCTCCTGCCGGAACGGATCGTCAACGTGGCGCCGGAGGCGATCCTCATCGCCAGCTCCGGGCGCGGCCGCACCCGCTTCCTGAACGATCACCGACACGGCGGCTGGAAGGACATCTGGGACAACGAGTGGCAGGCGCGGGGTGTGGTCACCCCCGACCACCCCGAGGAGCTCCTCCTCCTCTGGCCGTCCGCGGTGGAACTGAACGGGACCGGCCTCTTCTGGGCGGGAATGCGCCGGGTCGAGGTGGCGGCCTTTGCGGGCGGGGACGACGTGCACCCGCGCGAAGCAGGCGACGCGGACTGGACGGTCCTCGGCACGTTCGACGTGGATCACCGGTACCCCAGCCGCTTCGGTCCGAACTGGCTCGGCTTTGGGAAAACGGTTTCCACGCGGGCGCTGCGGCTGCGCATCCTGGCCGCGAGTCCGACCACGGGCGTGCACGGGCATGTCCGGGACGATCCGCGCGACGGCCGGCGCGTCTGGCTGGGCGAGGTGATGGCGTTCCATCCCCTCGGCGACGGCCCGGTCGCCCTGCCGGCGGGGCTGGCGGCCGGAGAGGAGACGGCGCATCCGCCCATCCCGATCCGTTTCACCCTCGACGAGCCCGGCTATGTGACGCTCGCGGTCGAGGACGCCGAGGGCCGGCGCGTCCGCAACCTGATCAGCGAAACGCATTTCGACGCCGGCGAGCAGGTCGCCTGGTGGGACGGGCTCGACGAGACCAAGGTCAACGTTCGCGTCCACGGCATCTACGACATCCGCGGGCGTCTGGTGCCGGAAGGGCAGTACACGGTGCGCGGCATTGTGCGCCCGGCGGTGGCGCTGCGCTACGAGATGGCGCCCTACAGTCCCGGCTCCCCGCCGTGGGAAACCGCCGACGACACCGGCGGCTGGCTGGCCGATCACAGCCCGCCCTACGACACCCTCTACGTGCCGAAGGGCGTGAGCGGCGAGCCGGAGGTCCTCATCGCCGCGTACGTGGTGGAGCACGGGCACGGGCTCATCGGCGTCGATCTCTCCGGCCGCAAGCGCTGGGGCATCCGGCGGCTGGGCGGGGTCTGGACCGGCGGCTCGCACCTTGCGCGCGACGCAGGCCCGGACGCCATCCAGGACGAGATCGCCTACGTCGGCTCGTGGTGGACCACCGGCAAGGGCCAGAAGGAAGGCGAGGTCCGCCTCACCGCGCTCCAGGCCGACGGGAAGGGCCGGTCGGTGCGCATTCACCGGATGGAGAGCCGCGAAGCCGCCACCATCGGCGGCCTGGCGGTCCGGGATCGCCTCCTCGTGGTCACGCTGCCGAAGGCGGAGCAGGTGCTCTTCGTCAGCGCGTCGGACGGAGCGCTCCTCGGCACGCAGACGCTGCCGGCCACCGCCGGCGTGGCCTTTGCCGAGGACGGGAGCCTCCTGGCGCTGCAGGACGGGGCGCTGGTGCGCTACGCGGTCCGCCGCGAGGGCGAGGGCGCCCCGGCGCTGGCCGACCGCGCCGTGGTGGTGCCCGGGGGGCTGGCCGACGCGCGGCGCCTGGCCGTCGGCCCGGACGGCGCGGTCTATGTCAGCGTTGGCGGCGACCGGCACCAGGTGGCCGTCTTCGGCGCCGACGGCACGCCGCAGCGGCTGGTCGGGCAGCCGGGCGGGGCGCGGCAGGGGGCGTACGACCCCCGCCGCATGGACAAGCCGCTGGGCCTGACGGTGACGCCGGCGGGCGAGCTCTGGGTCGCGGAAGAGAGCCAGTCGCCGAAGCGCGTCAGCGTCTGGGACGCGGAGGGAACCTTCGTCCGTGCCTGGTACGGTCCGCCGAAGTACGGCGGCGGCGGCGCGGTGGACCCCGGCGACCGCTCGCGGTTCTACCTCACCCGCGACGGGGTGGGCCTCACCTTCGCGCTCGACTGGGCGGCGCCGTCCTGGTCGCTCGACGCCATTCACTTCCTCGCCGGCGAGCAGCCCGTGCGCATCCCCGCCGGGCACCACGGCGAGGCCATTGCCCCGCAGCGCGCCATCCACGTCGACGGCCGGCATTACATGACCAACGCCTTCAACAGCCACCCCACCTCTTCACCCGGCATCATCGGCCTTTGGCAGATGGTGGACAAGGTCTGCCGCCCCGTCGCCGCGGCGGGAAGCCTGGACCGCTGGACGTTCCTGCAGGGAGAGCGCTTTCACACCCGCGCGCCGGAGGGCTTCTTCGACGAGAAGGATCGGAACCGTCGCCGGCAGCGCCTCTTCGCCTGGTCGGATCGCAACGCCGACGCACGGGTACAGCCGGAGGAGGTCACCTTCGCCTGGACCACCAGCCCCGCGGTCGGGGAGGGCTACATCGGCCCGGACCTCGAGCTCGTCTTCACCTACGGCGATCGCCTGGCCCCGACCGGGTTCACCGACGCCGGCGTGCCGATCTACGATGCGGCGAAGCTCGACCGCCTCACGCCCGAGCCCATCCCCACCGGCTTCACCAGCGGCGCGCGGGTGGCCTTCGACGCCGGCGACTGGCTGGTGCGCACCGGCGGCCCCGTGCGGGGCTACCGGGACGGCAAGCTGCTCTGGACCTACCCGAACCGCTGGCCGGGCCTGCATGCCTCCCACGCCGCGCCGACGCCGGAGCACCCCGGGCAGATCATCGGCGCGACCCGCATCCTCGGCCACCCGGTCACCCCGGCGGCCGGCGACGCGGGGCCGATCTGGGCCGTCAACGGCAACTTCGGCAACGTCTACCTCCTCACCGCGGACGGCCTCTTCGTCGCCACGGTGGGCGGCGATCAGCGGACCACCCGCCGCTGGATGCACCCCGAGGCGGAGCGCGGCATGGACGTCAGCGACGTCAGCTTCGTCACCGAGCACTTCTGGCCGACCCTGACCCAGACCGACGACGGAACCATCTACCTCGTCGCCGGCAAGGGGCACTGCGGCATCACCCGCGTGGAGGGGCTCGACGCCATCCGCCGCCTGCCGGAGGTGAAGCTGGACGTCACCGCCGAGACGCTGGCCGCCTGCAGCGCCTACCGCGACGAGCGCGAACAGGCCCGTCTCGCGCTCCAGGGGCGGAAGACCCTCCCGGTCGCCCTGCGGGTGGCCGCGCCGTCGGTGGACGGGGTGGTCGACGAGTGGCCGGGCGGCGCGTGGGTGAAGGTGGGTGCCTACCAGGGCCGGCGGGAGACCGAGAGCGTCCACGCCGCGCTGGCTGTCGCCGACGGTCGCCTCTATGCCGCCTTCCGGACCGGCGACGCGAACCTGGTGAAGAACGCCGGCGGGTCGCTGCCGCTTCTCTTCAAGTCCGGCGGCGCGCTCGACGTGCAGATCCAGACCGACCCGGCCGCCCCCGCGGACCGCAAGGCGCCGGCGGCGGGGGACGTCCGCCTTCTCGTTGCCAAGGTCGACGGCGCCACGACCGCGGTCCTCTACCGGCCGGTCGCGCCCGATGCCAGGCCGGACGAGGCGGTTCCGTTCAGTTCCCCGTGGCGGACCTTCACCTTCGACCGCGTGGAGGACGTCAGCGACCGCGTCACGCTGGCCGGCCAGAAGGGCGTCTACGAGCTCTCCGTTCCGCTGGAGGTGCTGGGGCTCGAGCCGAAGCCCGGCCTCACGGTGCGCGGCGACGTCGGCATCCTCCGAGGCGAGGGCGGCGTCACCATCCACCGCCTCTTCTGGAACAACAAGGCCACCGGCGTCATCAGCGACGTCCCCGGCGAGGCCATGCTCCAGCCCCACCTCTGGGGCCGCTTCCGCTTCGAAGCGCCGTAAGGGGGCAACAGGGCGGTTCAGTGCTTTCGATTCCGTTCTGGATTCGGCGGTGCGATTGCGGTAAAAAAAACTCCCTCTCCCAAGGGGAGAGGGAGAACGGAACGGCCTGAAAGGGGAACAGTCGACTTGACTGCCTGCATCTACTGCCTGTAATGCAGGCAGAAGAAGGAGGCATCCAATGACGCAATATACCATCCGCCGTATTCCCGACAGCGTGGATCGGGAGATCCGGTCCATTGCCCACCGCCGTGGCAAGAGCATCAATGTCGTTGTCCTGGACCTGCTGAAGCGCGCCTTGGGGACGGGGGAAGATGCGGTCGAATTTCACGATCTGGATGACCTTGCGGGGACCTGGGTTCCGGATCCTGAATGCGAAGCAGCGCTGGCGGATCAACGCCGTGTTGACAGCGATCTATTGCTGCACCGCGAGCCCGGCGGAAGGGCAGGGGGCAGCCCCGGAGAGAAGCAACGTCTGCCGGATGGGCCACCCGGGGCCGATTTCTGAACAGAATCTTTGGATGGGTTTCTTGTGATGTCGGGGCCGGATGCAGGCACTCCGAAGTCTGTCACTTCGGGAGAAAGAGGAGGCACCTTTTCAATCCCAATAAATCAGAAGAAAAAGCCACGAAATGTTTTCGAAGCGCATCATTCTGTGTTTGTTCGCAATGTGGTGTTTTGAACCAGATCGATGGGTTCTGCGCCTTCGTGGCGATAAAACAGAATGGCCTTCCCCGCCTCGTATTTCACTTTTCCTGAACGCAAAGAACCATCAGGGAGTTCTTGCACTTCATAAAACAATCCATCCCATGCTCTTCCGTAAGAATAGGTGCCGGAGATCTCCTCTTTGCCGTCCTCCCGAAAAAACCTGTATGGACCATGAAGGACGCCATCTTTGTAGGTGTGGACAATCCGAAGCGTCCCATCATGATCCCAATGCCGATGCGCCCCGCTGTAATCCCTTTTGCCTTTGCCCTGAAAGAGCGCATAACCCTCAGGGCTCCAGGGCAAAAGGGAAAGGATGTCCTCTGGAACAAACCGCGGTAAATAGTAGACTCGACAAACATATATCCAGCGGTTCCACTGCGGATTGCCAAATACAAACACAGCAGGGATCAAGGCAAGGCATACAAGGAGGGCAACGAGGCAGATTCTGCTGGGACTCATCCTCATGACGTGATGCCTCAAACGATTCAGAAGAACGCGGCCAGCCTCAGCGTTCGCGCCGGTGTGGGAACTGCAACAGGCTTGTAGCGGCATCCCGTCCCACGACGGTGATGCGGAATAGAGGGAGTCACCCCGCCATTCCGGTTCCTGCCTGGCATCGATGGTCTGGAAAGGAAGATACGCAACTTGCCCCGCCCAGTCAACCGGGTACCACGTGCCGGAATACCCAGATGTACCGCCTGCACACACGGGCTGCAGGTGTTCGGAGACATGGGGAACACTTTCGGCGGCGGGCTGCCATGCTGGACCCGGCATATGGACTGAGAGTCCCAGGCCTCCCGGGTCGACCCGGTGGGGCGCGCGAAGCGCTACCCCTCCCGCGCGACGATGACGCGGGCGGGACGGATGAGGGTCTCGCCCAGGCGGTAGCCGGGGCGCTCCACCTCGATCACGGTGCCGGGGGCGACGCCGGGCGCCGGCGCGGCGGTCAGGGCCTCGTGGACGGCGGGGTCGAAGTGTTCGCCGGCCGCGGGGACCTCCTCCACCCCGGCGTCGCGGAGCCGCTTGCGCATGTTGTCCCGCGCCAGGCGCGCGCCGGTGAGGATGCTCTCGCCGCCCGCCTCCTCCGCGCCGTGGGTCACCACGCGGTTCAGGTCGTCCATCGCGTCCAGAAAGTCCCGCAGGAATTCGGCCACCGCCCGTTCGCGGTCGAGCGCGCGGTCGCGGTCCATCCGCCGGCGGTAGTTGGCGAAGTCCGCCTGCGTCCGCTCCAGCGCGGCACGGTAGCCGGCGTCCGGTTCGCCTTCGGCGTTTCGGTCCGCCTCGGTGCTGGCGTCGGTGTTGCGGTCCGGGATCGACGGCCGGGGAGACTCAGCTGGTTTCGCTTCCGCTGTTTCGTCCCACGCAGCCCCTTCGTCGGCGTCCGCGGCGTAGCGATCCGTCGTCTCCCGGACCGGCGGATCATCGGCAACGGTCTCCGCTTTGGTATCGGCTTCGAACGGATGCGCACGGTCGGGTGCGCGGTCGCTTGGCGTATCGGCCCCGCGGTCGTCCCGTGTGGCGGGTCCGAACGGGAACCCGGGTCCGGCGCCGAATGCGTCGCGCTGCGGCGTCGGGGCCTGGCGTGCTGTCGGTGTCTCGTCCTCCCACGGGTCGCGCGGCGCGGGCCGGCGGCGGGGGAGTTCGTCGTAGGCCCACGGGCGGCGGCGTGCACCGCTCTGCGGTCCGTGGACGGGGATGCGGTAGATGCGGCCCATGTCGGCCTCCTCATGCAGTCGGGTTTTGCCGGCGACGCCACTGGCGGGCGTGCGGGCGGTTGTTCTTTATCAGGGGCGCGGGCGGAAGGACGATTCCTTCCGGAGCGCCTCCCACAGCTTCCGTTCGCGGTCGGACAGGTGGTCCGGCACGGCGATGCGGACGGTGACCAGCAGATCGCCCGCACCGTCCCGCGCGCCCGGCAGGCCCCGTCCGCGGAGGCGCAGGGTCTTGCCGCCGGAGGTGCCGGCCCCGATGCGCAGGCTCACCTTGCCGCCGGGGGTGTCGAGCGCGGTCTCGGTCCCGAGCGCCGCGTCCCATGGCGCCAGCGTCAGCGTGGTGCGCAGGTCGCGCCCGTCGACGTCGAAGCGGGGGTGCTTCTGCAGGCGGACGCGGAGGTACAGGTCGCCTGTCTTGCCGCCCGGTCCCGCGCCGCCCTGGCCGCGCAGGCGGATGCGCTGCCCGTCGGTCACCCCCTTCGGGATGGTGACCGTGACGGTGCGCGATGCCTGCCGGAGCGATCCGTCGGGGCCCTGCTCGGGCCGGGCGAGCTGGATGGTCTTCTTCGCGCCGTGGAACGCCTCCTTCAGCGTCACCGGCGCCTCGGCCTCGAGGTCCTGCCCGCGCGGCGCCTGGCGTCCGCCCGCCGCGCCCATGCCGGGCATGCCGCCGAGGTCCCCGAGTCCGCCCAGGTCCCCCAGGTCGCCGAAGCCGCTGAACCGCGCCCCGCGCGCGACGGGACGTCCCCGGCCGGCCGCGCCGCCGCCGCTGTGGAAGCGGAAGCCGCCCGGGCCCGCACCGTTCTGCGCCCCGAGGTCGCCGAAGAGGGACTGGAAAAAGTCGCTGAACTGCCCGTCGCCGCCGGCGTTGCCGTCCCCACCGAAGTGGAACCGGACGTTCTCCGCGCCCGGCGGCGGGCTGTACTCCTGCCCGTGCTTCCAGTCGGCGCCGAAGCGGTCGAACCGCTTTCGCTTCTCGGGATCGCTCAGCACCTCGTAGGCCTCCCCAATCTCCTGAAAGCGCTCCGCCGCATCCGGTGACTGGTTGCGGTCGGGGTGGTACTTCTTCGCAAGCTTGCGGTAGGCCTTCTTGATCTCGTCGGCCGAGGCGTCGCGCTTCACCCCGAGCGTCTCGTAGTAGTCCTTGAATTTGACAGCCATCTCGTTCCCTCCCGCACGCCGGTCGCGTGTCTGGTCGTTTTGGTCTCAACGTCCGCAGACGTCGATGTCACGAGATGGTTACACAATCGCCGTTCCCAAACAACCGGAAATGCAAATGGTTCAAAAGATGTGACTTACAAAGGACAGCGTCCGGACGAAGTGCCAGAATCGAGATGCTTCCGTGTCAAAATGACACGTCGGGATGATTTTTGGGTCTTGCGGTCAGAATGACTTGGGGCGCCGTTGGTGCGCATGCGGGCGGGTGGACTGGTCTGGACGCAGGTTACGCCCCGAGCGCTTGCCGGATGCGTGCGCGGAGCGCGTTGGCCCAGGGCTGGGCGTAGAAGTTGTGGTTGGCGTCGGGGATCTGGTCGAAGGTGGCGTCGAGGCCGTGGGTGCGGCAGAAGGCTTCGTAGTGTTCCCGCGCCGGCGGCGCTTCCGGGTCGCCGCCGCCGTAGAGGAAGGTGACGGGTGCGCGCAGGCTGCGGAGTTCGGCCATGATGTCGCGGCGGGAGTCCTTGCGCGAGCGGTCGCCGGCGTCCTCCCGCAGCGAGTCGCCCAGTACCTTGCCCACGCCGCCGACATTCACCTCGCCGGCCAGGAGGCGGCGCCAGGTGCGGGGGCTGAGCGCCTTGCGTGCGTACTGCTTCAGGTAGCCCAATGCTTTGCGGCGGCCGCGCGCGGCCGGTTGCGGGGCGAACGGGAGCGTGGAGACGCAGACGACCCGCCCGACGCGGTCGCCGAGGCGCGTGGCGGCCCCGAGCGCGACGTTGCCGCCGCTGCAGAGGCCGACCAGGTCCACGCGCGGCGCGCCGCACTCCGCGACGAGGAGGTCGACGGCGGCGATGGCGTCGGCGATCATGCCGTCGAGGCAGGCGGTGGCGGCGTCGCCGTCGCTGGCGCCGCGTCCGGCGTGGTCGAACCGCAGCGTCGTCCGTCCCGCGGCGGCCAGTTCGCGGCCGAGGGTGACGAAGAGCCGGTGCGGCCCGGTCCGCGTTCCGCCCCAGCCGTGCAGCGTCAACACGGCCGCCGCCCCCCCGTTCGCGGCCGTGCCCCCGTCCGCCGACGCGGTCGGGCCGGGGCTGGACGGGCTTGGACCGGGTGTCGAGGCCACCGGGCCATCCGCCGCCGGAACCGGGTCGTCTGTCGCCGTTGCCGGGCCGTCGGCCGGAGAGGTCGGTCCGCATGCCGACGTGGTCGGACCGGGGTCGGACGGTGTGGGAACGGTGTCGGAATGGGTGAAAGCGGAGTCAGAACCAGGTGAGACGGGGGCAGAGCCGGCTGAACCGGGGGCCGATCCGGGTTGGGACGCGGATCGGGAGAGAGTCGCATTTGTCGGGACGGCCAGGATGCCGCGGAGGCGGAGCTGGTCGCGCGCGAATGAGACATCGATTTCCGAGACACCGTCGATCCCACTCGGAACGGCTGCGGCGAACGTTGCGGAACAGCCGGCGGACGTGGTGGAGCGGGTTGCCGACGCTGTGCGCGGCGGTGCGGAAGGCGTGCGGCCGGGTGCGGACGGGGTGGCACGGCCTGCGGACGGGGTTGGATCGGGGTCGGACGGGTCCGGGGCGCGTGGGGACGGGTCGCCGGCGGGGTGGGTCACGGCCGGGCATCCCGGTCCCGGCCGCCGGGTTCGGTTGTCCCGGAATCGCCGGGTTGGCCGAAACGCTTGTCGAAGCGCTCCTGGCCTTCGCGCACGGTGTCGAGGATCTCGGCGCCGGCGCGCTCGGTCTGCCGGCCGACGGGATTGCCGCCGGCCCAGTCGGCCACCGTGTCGGCGGCGCCGACGACGATGCTGCCGACGAGGCTGGTGCGGATCGGGGTGCGGAGCGCGTCCACCCCCGCCGCGCCGCCGATGACCAGCAGCACCGCGGCGATGAGCGCGCCCTTGACCGCGCCGACGCCGGCCCCGGCGACCTTGTCGAAGGCGTCGAGGCGGAGCTTGCGGAGGATGGTGCTGAGAAACGCGGCGAGCACGCGGACCGTGGTGGCGGCCACGCTGAAGCAGCCGATGTAGGCGATGAGGGCGGCGACGTGTTCGTCCGCGATCCAGCGCCCGATGGCGTCGGCGGCGAGGGGCCCGATGGTGAGGCTGGCGATGATGCCGACCGTGACGCTGAGGAGCCCGGCGAGCTGCAGCACGAAGCCGGTGACGAGCCCGAGGAGCGCGCAGACGACGATGATGAAGACGACGGCCCCGTCCACCCAGTTGATGGCAACGGCTTCGGCGGCGGCGGGGTCCATGGGCTTACTCCCCTTCGGGATAGAGAACGCGCAGGAGCTCCAGCCCCTGCGGCGGCGCGGTCGGCCCGGCGAGGGCGCGGTCGCGGGCGGCGAGGAGCGCGTCGATGCGATCGGGCGCGATCCGTCCCCGGCCGCACGCGACCAGCGTCCCCACCAGGATGCGTACCATTTTATACAGAAAGCCTTCGCCTTCAATCTCGAAGACGAGCCGCGTGCCGTTTCGCGTCCACGCCGCGCGGCGGACGGTGCGGACATTGTCCTCGTCCCGGCGCTCGGCGTCGGTGAAGGTGGTGAAGTCGTGCCGGCCGACGATGCGCGCGGTCGCGTCGTGGAGGCGCTCGTCCTCGAGCGGCCAGGAGACCCACCAGAGGCGATCCCGGTCGAGCGCGGGGCGCGTGGGGCCGTGCTCGATGCGGTAGCGGTAGACCTTGCCGACGGCGGAAAACCGGGCGTGGAAGGTGGGCGCGGCCAGGGCGCTGGTGCGGACGGAGATGTCTTTCGGCAGGTGGGCGTTGAGGGCGCGCGCGAAGCGGTCGGCCGGGAGGGATGCGGCGGTGTCGAAGTGGGCCACCTGGGCGCGGGCGTGGACGCCGCTGTCGGTGCGACCGGAGCCTTCGACGCGGCGCGTTTCGCCGGTGACGCGGAGGACCGCCTCTTCCAGCGCGGCCTGGATGGTGGGGCCGTTGGGCTGAATCTGCCAGCCGGCGTAGGCGCCGCCGTCGTACTCCACCACGCAGCGGATGCGCCGCTCGCCTTCGGCCGGCGGGCGGACCGCCGTCTCGTGGGTACGGTCGGTCATGGCTGGATCTCCCCGTTGGCGACGGGCCGCCCGGCAGGAGCGGCTTCGACTGTGGATCCTTCTTCGTCCTCGTCGACGACGGTGGTGGCTGCTCCGGCCGCACGGGCCGCTGCGGGCAGATCGAAGACGGTGATCTCGGGCCGGCAGGCGAAGCGGGCGCGGATGGAGAACCAGCCGATGCCGGGGTTGACGTAGAGGGGGCCCGCCGGGGAGTCGAACCGCCCCCGATCATAAGGGCCGCTGCGGAAGGGCAGGATCGGCGCACCGACCAGCGGGACCCGGATCTGCCCGCCGTGGGTATGGCCGGCGAGGAGGAGATCGTACCGGCCGCCCAGTTCGTCGGCCATGCCGGGGTAGTGCATGAGGACCAGGCGGAACGGCGCGTTCGCGGTTCGCTGGTCGAGCCCGGCATCGCTCCGCTCGCCGGTGAGGCCGATGCAGCGGATGCCGGTGCCGGGGATGCGCCAGGTGGCGTCCTCCAGCCACGCGCCGCCGGTGGCGGCGAAGGCGTGCTCGATCTCGTGGGCGCGGATGCCGGCCCAGCGCTCGTGGTTGCCGGGGACGCCGAGGAGGGGAGACTGCAGGCCCTGGAGAATCTCCAGCGCTTCGGGAAGGTGTTCGGCCTCCTCCACCAGGTCGCCGGTGAAGCAGACGGCTGCCGGCTGGAGGGCGTTGCACGCCCGGACGACCCGCTCCAGCCAGGCGCGCTCGCCCTTGTAGTGGAGATCGGTGATGTGGAGGATGCGCGGCCCGTCGGCGTCCGGGCCGATGCGGACGGTCCGGATGGCGAGCCAGGTGGGCTCGATGAAGCAGGCGTAGAGGGCCGCGAGGGCGAGGAGCACCGGCAGGGAGAGCACCACGCCCATGCGCACCCGCCGCAGCCAGGGCCCCGCCGGCATCGGTCAGGGGGTCCCGGCGTTGCTGACCGCGACGAGGCGCTCCAGCGTGTCGGTGGCCTTGCCGGCGTCGATGGTCTCGCTGGCGAGGGCAACCCCCGCTTCGAGCGAGTCGGCGCAGTCGGCGACGAAGAGCGCGGCGCCGGCATTGAGGAGCACCATCGCCCGGGCCGGGCCCGGGTCGCCCGCGAAGACGCCGCGGATAACGGCCGCGCTCTCGGCCGGGCTTGCGACGCGGAGGTCGTCCAGCGATGCGCGTTGCAGGCCGAAGTCCTCGGGCGCGACCGTTTCGGCACGGATGGCGCCGCCGTCGAGGATGGCGAGGTCGGTTCGCTCCGTGATGGTGATCTCGTCCAGGCCGTCGCGCCCGTGGACCACGACCGCCTTCACCGTGCCGAGGGCCTGGAGGACGCGGCCCAGCGTCTCGACGAGCTCCGGTGCATAGACCCCCATCACCTGCCGCCGCGCACCGGCGGGGTTGGTGAGCGGGCCGAGGACGTTGAAGACGGTCCGCAGGCCGAGCTCCTTGCGCGGGCCGATGGCGTGCTTCATCACCCCGTGCAGGAGCGGCGCGAAGAGAAAGCCGATGCCGGCCTCCGCGATGCAGTGGCTCACCGTTTCGACCGAGGCGTTGACGTCGACGCCGAGCTCGGCCAGGACCTGCGAGGAGCCGGAGGAGGAGCTGACCGAGCGGTTGCCGTGCTTCGCCACCTTCGCCCCGCCGGCGGCGGCGACGATGGCGCTGGCGGTGGAGACGTTGAAGGTTGCCTGTCCGTCGCCGCCGGTGCCGCAGGTGTCGATGACGTCCGGCGGCGCGGGGACGCTCGTCGCCTTTTCGCGCATGACGGACGCGGCGGCGGTGATCTCGTCCACCGTCTCGCCCTTGTTCCGGAGTGCGACCAGAAAACCGCCGATCTGCGCATCGGTGCACTCGCCGGACATGATCTCGTTCATGACGGCGGTGCATTCCTCGCGGGTAAGGTCGGTGCCGTCGACCAGCTTGGTCAGCGCTTCGCGGATCATGCCTGGTTCTCCTTCCCGTCGGTGGGTGTGGCGTCGTCGGGGGCATCTTCGCTTTCGGATGTGGCGTCGGGCGCGGCCTCGGTGTCGCCGGCTGCGGCGCTCGTGCCGCCGAGCATCTCCTCCGCCGCGGGCGAGAGCGTGGCGGGTTCGGGGACGGTCTTGGCATAGACGCTGCCGGTCCACCAGGCTTCGAGCCAGTACCAGCGGGCGAGAAGAATCATGGCCGCGATCACCAGGCCGACCAGCGCCACCGGGATGAGCAGGATGGCCAGGATCACCTGCCAGAAGCTCCAGCCGTTTGGTTGCGGCGCCCCGGCGGCGGGGGCGGGCGCGGCGTCGGCCGGGACCGTTTCCGGCAGGGGCATGAGGTCGCCGCGCCAGGCGCCGTCGCGCAGCGCGAAGCGGACGCGCCACCGGCCCTCCGCCGGCGTGCGTTCCCGCCAGGCGGTGGGGAGGTCGAGCCACGTCTTGAGCCGGGACGCCGGCGCCAGGCACCCGTACGGCATGCGGCGGCCATCGGGTCGCGTGGCCGGGTCGGAGGCGGTCCACGTGGTGATGATCGCGGCGAGCATGCTGCTGGAATGGGTGACGACCGTCCAGCGGTCGAGGCGCGCAGCGACCCAGCGTTCGGTCGCCCCGTCCTCGGCAAGCGCGACCCGGGCGGGGACGCCAGCGATGCCGCGCTCGACCGTGGCGCCGGCGGGCAGGCCCGCGGGGGCCGGGGGCGCGCCCGCGTCGGGGGCCTTCTCGGCGGCCGGGAGGAAGACGGCCCAGTCGGCCGCATCCCCCTTGCCTTCGCGCCAGGCGAAGCCCAGGGGCGTGCGGCTGGCGCGGGCGAGGCCGGCCAGGGACGGGGGGAGAAGCTCCGCCAGGAAGGCCGCCGGCACGATGCCGCCCGCTTCGGCCGCGCCCGGAAGGCGCAGGGGCGGCAGGGGGGGCGACCCGGGTGCTGCCGCGTCCGCGTCGGGGGTGTCGCCGGCGGGGAGCTGTCGTTCCATACGGAAGCGGATGCGCTGGCCGCTGGGCTGCACGGTGAGCCCCAGGGCGAGCGCCCGGACTTCGGGCCAGGTCGGGATGCCGAGGGAGGCGGACACGAGGCCGTTGCGGCGGGCCGCTTCGGCATCGATGAGGCCCCACGCGGCGGATCCGTCGGCCACGGCGTCCCGCCGGCGCCGGAAGGCGGGGTCCTCGGCCAGGGAGCGGTAGTCGCCCTGCTGCACGCCCAGCACCCAGCGCGCCGCGGTGGCAGACGGCGTCAGCACCAGTGCGCCCGGCACCGGAACGGCCCAGAGCGCGCCGTCGGTGCCGAGGGGGGCGCGCATGGCGGTTTCGGGCTCGGCGTCCGCGTCGGCGGCCTCCTGCAGGGGCGCCGGCGCGAAGGCGAGCTCGGCGAAGCGGCCGACCCGCTTGAGGAACTGGGCGGGGCGTCGGGTCTGGAGGGCCACCAGCCAGGCGGTTTCGCCCTTGCGGACCGGCAGGAGCGCGAGCGCGGCGCCGTCGGCTTCGCCCAGGATGCGCTCCGCGTCCAGGAGCGGGGCATTGCCGAGAAAGGCGGCAAAGCGGTCGCGGAGTTCGGTCGAAAGCCGTTCGGCGGTCGGGTCGAGCGGTCGCGTCTCGGCCGGACCGTGCCCGAGGCGTGCGGCAGCGGGGGAGGGCGACTCCAGGTACGCGACCGCACCCCGGGGCAGCACCGTCGCCGGCGAGGGGGCGGGCCGGGGGCCGGAGGCCAGAATCCACCAGAGCACGAGAATGGCGACCAGAAGCGCGACCAGGTGTCCGGTCTTCATGCGACGTCCTCCCCGAATGCCTGCCGCGGCGCGGGTCCGATGGGTTCGGCCCGGGTTTGTCTCTCGCGGCGGAAGCGGTGGTTCCCGTAACCGCGTATCATAATTCGCGCTCCGGCGCCCCGCAAGCCGAAAAGGACGCCGGACCGCGGCACGTCGGCGTCCTTGCGCACCGCGGCGGGAAGACGGTGTCGCTGTTCTCCTGGATGGCCGGCCACGCGGATCTTGTACTTTTCTTGAATGTCCTCTTTCCATTCGGGGGCCTATGCGTCATACTGATGGTGAGGGGGAACGTTTCCTTTACGGGAACTGGTTTGCAGTGAAGGGATTGGGATGAACGAGGATGCGCCGCTTCGCATCGTTCTGGCCGATGACGACGAATCGCTCCGCCGCGTGACCGGGCTGCAGCTCCGGAAGGTCGGATACGAAGTGCGCGAAGCGCCCGACGGCAGGAAGGCGCTGGATCTCCTCCACGACGAGACGCCGGATCTGCTGGTCTCCGACATCATGATGCCGGGCATGGACGGGCTGGAGCTCTGCGAAGCGGTCCGGCAGGACTCGGCCTTCGCGGACATGTATGTGATCCTGCTCACCGCGCGCGACCGGACCCAGGACATCGTCAAGGGGTTGGAGGCCAAGGCGGACGAGTACATCACCAAGCCCTTCAGCATGCCGGAGTTCCTGGCGCGCGTGGCCGCGGGCGGTCGTCTGCGGCGGTTGCAGCAGAGCCTCGCAGAGAAGAACGATCAGCTTCAGCGTGCGCTGGAGACGCAGAACCGGATCTGGGGCCTGGCCGCGCACGACCTGCGCGCGCCGCTGTCCATCATCACGACCTACGTTTCGCTGCTCGGGCAGGAGGTGGTGACGCCGGAAGAGATCAAGGACGTCTGTCTCCGCCGGGCCAAGGGCCTGATGCAACTCGTCGACGAGGTGCTGGACCTGAGCAAGATCGAGTCCGGCACCGTCACCGTCGAACCCCGTCGCGAAAACCTGGCCGGCCTGGCGCGTGAAGCCATCGAACTCTTCGAACCGGTGGCGGAGGAACGCGGCGTCCGGCTCGTGAACGAACTTCCCGAAGCGCTGCCCTGCCGGTGCGATGCGCGGCGCACGCTGTCGGTACTGGAAAATCTGCTCGACAACGCGATCAAGTTCACGGCGGAGTCCGGCGCCGTTACCGTGCGCGGGGAAGAGCGCGCCGACGCAGTGCAATTGGAAGTGACGGACAGCGGGTGCGGGATCCTGCCGGAGAACCTGGAGCGCATCTTCGAGCCGTTTGCCAATATCGAAGCACCGGTCGACAACCCGCCCACCCACTCGGGGCTCGGCCTCGCCATCTGCCGGAAGCTCCTGTCGCTCCAGAACGGCAGTATCGAAGCGATGAGCGAGGGGGCGACGAAGGGAGCGACATTCCGCCTCTTCCTCCCCGCGCCGTCGTAAGCCGTGGCGAGGCGGGGTCGATTCTGCGGCAGAAATGCGTGCTCGCGGCGCATTTTTTGCCCGTTATAACATCTATAAAAATAATCGGTAACGAAAGCTTTCGTGCTTCGGGCTGGAATGTTGTGTCATTTTGTCAGGAATCGGCTTGACATGAAAGCGGCAAAGCGGTACTGTAATACACGAAAGGAGGGGGCGGCATGGCGAACATCCTGCGACTGAGCGAAGCGAGTGCGCTGGGGCTGCATGCGATGGCGGTGCTGGCGCAGCGGCGGGACGAGCGGCTGAGCGGTCGCGCGCTGGCCGAGGCGCTGGGCGCGTCGGAGCACACGCTGGCGAAGGTGATGCATGTGCTGGTGCGCGGCGGGTATGCCGATGCGGTCCGGGGGGCGCAGGGCGGCTTCCGTATCGCCCGCGACCCGGCGGAGGTGACGCTCCTGGCGATCTACGAGTGCATCGAGGGGCCGTTCGGGGACGCGGGGTGCCTGCTGGGTGACCCGGCCTGCGACGGCGCGCCGTGCGTCATGCGGTCGCTGATGGAACGGCTGAATGCCGAAGCGCGTGAGCACTTCCGCACGACCACGCTGGAACAGCTTGCCGCCGGCATCCGCCTCGGCAAGCGGAGCAAGGAGGACGCGGACGCCCAACCGGCGGATGCGTAACCGGACAGAACGGCAGCGGGCGGGCCTCGCGCCCGCGGCGCCGCAAGCGAAGAGGAGGGGTCCCATGGCGAAGCGAAACGTGATCACCATCGACCGCGACAAGTGCACCGGTTGCGGGCAGTGCGTCAATGCCTGCATCGGCGGGGCGCTGGAGCTGGTGGACGGCAAGGCGAAGCTGGTGCGCGAGGACTACTGTGACGGGCTGGGCGTCTGCGTCGGCGAGTGCCCCGTGGGGGCGCTCACCGTCGAGGAGCGGGACGCCGCGCCCATGCAGGCGGGGGCGACGGCACATGCAGATGCGCCGCCGGCGACCGCAGCCCCGGAGGACGCTGCGCAGGATGCGCCGGCGGCGGGGCATGCCTGTCCCGCGTTCGCGCAGAAGACGTTTGCGCGGGGGGGCGAGGTGGCGTCCGGGGCGAGTGCGCTGGAGGCGTGGCCCATCCAGCTCCACCTGGTGCGCCCGACGGCGCCGCAGTTTGCCGGCGCGGACGTACTCCTGGCCGCAAGCTGCACCGCGTTCGCGTCGGGTGAGTTCCACAAGCGGCTCCTGGCCGGGCGGGGCCTGGTGATTGCCTGCCCGAAGCTCGACCGCAAGGACGGGTATGACGAGAAGCTGCGCGCGTTCTTTGCCGAAGCGCAGCCGAAGAGCGTGACGGTGGCGCGCATGGAAGTGCCGTGCTGTACGGGGCTTGTGCAGATGGCGCTTGCGGCGCGCGATGCTGCGGGCAGCGCGCTGCCGGTGCGGGAGGTGGTGGTTGCGCTCGACGGGCGCATTCTGGACGGGATCGAGCATCCCGCGCCTGCCGCCAGCGCGACGGGGTGACGATGTTGCGCCGCGCACGGTTCAGGCGGGAACGCCTGTTGCAATCAAGGTATGGTCCTGAATCAGTTCCATCCATGGGTGAGGCGAAATTGAGACGACTGAGAGGAGGAATTGCATGAGCATGTTCTGCTACCAGTGCGAACAGACGGCCAAGGGGTCGGGATGCACCGTCCGCGGCGTTTGTGGCAAGGATGAGACGACGGCCCGGCTCCAGGACGTTCTGGTCCACTGTGCGAAGGGCATTGCCATGCACGCCCGCCGCGCCGCCGACCTGGGCGAACGGGATCCAGCCATCGACCGCTTCGTGATCGAGGCGCTCTTCAGCACGGTGACGAATGTGGATTTCGATCCGGAGCGCCTGCAGGGGCTGATCCGGCAGGCCGTCGAGGTCCGCGACCGGGCGAAGGCGCTCCACGAGGCCGCCGCCGCGAAGGGCGGAAAGAAGCCGGAAGCGCTCTCCGGTCCCGCCGCGTGGCAGCCCGCCGACAGCATCGAGGCGCTGACGCAGCAGGCGGAGGATCTCTCCATCGCGAAACGCAGGGAGACGCTGGGCGAAGACGTGGCCGGCCTGCAGGAGACCAGCCTGTACGGTCTCAAGGGCGCGGCCGCCTACATGGACCACGCCCGCGTCCTCGGCAAGGACGATGCGGAGGTGTTTGCCGGGTTCCACCGCGTGCTCGACTTCCTCGCGGACGATCCGACGCAGATGGAGGACCTTGTCGCCCAGGCGCTGAAGGTGGGCGAGCTCAACCTGAAGGTGATGGAGCTCCTCGACGCGGCGAATACCGAGGCCTACGGGCATCCGGAGCCGACGGAAGTGCGCGTCACCCCGGTGGCGGGCAAGTGCATCGTCGTCAGCGGGCACGACCTGCACGACCTGAAACAGCTCCTGGAGCAGACCGAAGGGAAGGGCGTCAACGTCTATACCCACGGCGAGATGCTGCCGTGCTGTGCGTACCCGGAACTGAAGAAGCACACGCACCTGGTCGGCAACTACGGCGGGGCCTGGCAAGACCAGCAGAAGGAGTTCGAGGCCTTCCCGGGCGCGGTGCTGATGACCACCAACTGCATTCAGAAGCCGCGAGACAGCTATCGCGACCGCATCTTCACCACCGGCCTCGTCGCCTGGCCCGACGTGACGCATATCGAGGCGGACGCGAACGGGAAG
>CAZKKD010000021.1:0-5962 GCA_964553265.1 uncultured Planctomycetales bacterium
GCCGAACCGCCTGTCTTGCGCGCCATTGCTACCTCCCTTCTCGTGCTCCGCCTGGGACCCTCACCAACGACATGTCAGTCCCGGGCGTCTATTCCTCGACGCGGAAGCGGTCCAGGATCTCGCCGCAGACCACGCCCATGTCCATGATGGTCTTCACCGTCCGGTTGCGGAGGAAGGTGAAGATCACGGTGCCGGGGATGGCGACCACCAGGCCGAGCAGCGTGGTCGTCAGCGCCACGTAGATACCGCCCGCCAGGTCCTGCGCCGTCGCGCTCGGGTTGCGGGCGATCTCGCCGAAGGAGGTGACCATGCCGGCCACCGTCCCGAGCAGCCCCAGCATGGGGGCGATGGTGGCGATGAGGTTGATGTAGCCCAGCTTCTGGTGGAGCAAGGTGGCCTGCGCCTCGGCTTCCTCGCCGATGGCTTCTTCCATGCGGGTGAAGCCGTTGGCCATCTTGCCGAGGCCCGCGCCGATGATGCGGGTGAGGAAGATGTCCTCCTGCTGGCAGATATCCAGCGCTTCCTCGTACTCGCCGTTGTCGAGCGTCTCCTCGACCTCCACCAGGAGGCCTTCGGGCATCAACTTCTCCGGCTTGAAGTTGAGGAAGGTTTCGATGGAGAGCGCCACCAGCACGATACTCAGGAGAATGATGATCCATCCGAAGATGCCGGAATTCCACAAGAGGCCCAGCACGCTGCTGGGAATTTCGCTCTCGGCATCCGCATCCACCTCGTCGGGCGTCGTGGGCGTCGTGCCGCCACCGCCGTCGCCGCCCTCGGCCGCCAGCACCGCCCCGCTGTCCGGCGCATCCAGCACGGCGACGCCGCTCCAGGCCAGCAAAAGCGCCACGAGCGCCGCCAGCATCCACCGCATCCTCGTCCGTCCCATGTCCGTCATCTCCTCAATCTCGTCCCAAAGGTGCCGCCGTCTCGCTCGTTCTCTTCGTCCCGTTCTCCTCGGTCGGGGCGGTTCCGCCGTCTTGCGGCGGGACCCCGTCCCGTCACTCCGCGCTTTCGCCGTCCTTCTCCGTCCCCTCGGCCGCTTCGCCCTGGCTTTCGCGAAGCCGCTTGAGGGCATCCTTCGCTTCGCTGGCCCAGGGCTCGATGTCGAACGACCGCGCGAAGGCGAAGTGCTTCTTGGCCTTCTTCACCCAGTCGTTCTCCCTCGGCTCCATCCGGACCATGCACTCGCCGAGGCGCAGGTGCACCCGCGGCGCCTGCGGCGGCTGGATGTCGTAGACGAACCAGAGGCGCAGGTAATCCAGCGCCGCGTCGCGGTAGCGCTCGAGCGCATAGTTGGCGTCGGCGCGCTCAAGGTACTGCGGGGCCAGCTTGCGCCGGCGATCATTGAGCTCGCCTTCCATGATCTCGTCGTCGAGGAAGTCGACCAGCTTCTCCCACTCCTTCTGCCCGCGCCAGATCAGCGCCTTGACGCGCCGGGCGGCGCCCTTGGCCTCGACCGAGAGCTGGTAGGAGCGGACCGCCTTGTCCAGGACGCCGGAAAGCTGCTCCAGCTTCCGCTCGTCCTCGCCGGCGGCCTTCACCTGCATGCGCAGGTGCCCGAACTCTGCCAGGGCGACATAGGGGTCGGCCCAGTCGCCGAGTTGGAACTGCTGCTGCTTCTCCTTGAAGTCACGCACCGCGATGCGGAAGCGGTCCGCCGCCTGCGTGGCGTTGCCGCCCTGCTCCAGCATGCGGGCGATGCCGAGCTGGGCCTGGAAGTAGAGCGCGCTGTTCTCCACCACCTTGCTGATGCTCTGGTAGTTCTGCAGCGCTTTCTGCAGGTCGCCGGTGTTCTCGTAGAAGACCGCGGCGTAGTAGAAGAAGTGCTGGCGGGCCAGGTTGAGGTTGGGCTGTTCGCTGTTGCGCCGCATGTCGCTGTGGGCCTGGTTGAGCGCGTTCTGCAGCTCTTCCCAGTTCTCGGCGGCGACGGCTTCCTTCGCCGCGGGCACAAAGCCCGGCGCGGCCGTGTAGTCGACGCCCGCGACCTGCGGCCGAGGCACCTTGGTCTCGCCCGCACCGCCGATCCGGAGGGAGATGCCCGAGAGATTGTCGGACTGAATCTGCCCCTCCAGGGTCTGGACCTCGTCGTTGACCTTCTTCTCGACCCGATCCTGGGTCCATGCCGCCGGGGCGATGGCAAGCAGCATCGCAAACAGTCCGATGCCGATCCGAGCGCCGCGTCCGTTCCGTCCCATCTGTCTCTCCTCCGTTGCCTCCGTCGGAAGCGTGTCCGTCAAGCGTCGTCCGTGGTTTCCGTTGTCGTATCCGCGTCCGGTGCGGGCGCGTCGTCCGCGGGGGCTTCGCCCTCCGGCGCACCGTCCGTCCCGTCCGTTCCGGCGCCGTTCTCCGCACCGGCGGGCGCGGTTCCGGCCCCGGCGCCTGCGTCACCGGTCTCCTGCACGGCCTCCTCGCCCGGAAGGCCCAGCCACTCGTTGATCTCCTCCGGATACTCCTTCCGGTAGATCGGGATCTGCTCGGGGAAGTTGGCGAAATACTTCTTCGCTTCCTTCACGGTGTTTTCGTGCTCGCGCAGTTTGCGCATCAGGTCGCGCCGGTCGGCGCGGGCCTTCTCGTCGCGCTTGCGGGCGGCGTCCTCCACCACCTGCACGCGGGCGTCGGCCTGCTCCTGGAGTTCCTTGATCTTCTCGGGCGTCAGGCCCATCTCCACGTAGCCGGCCTCGGCGAGCTTGTTGTAGATCGTGTCGGTGGCTTCCTTGAAGTCCTCGGTCGGGCTGTACTGCGGACCGGTCTGGAACATGCGGATGTGCTTCATGGCCCGGGCGGCCTCGGTGGCGAGGGTCTTCTTGTTCTCGCCCTCGCCCTTGCCGATGGGCTGGTCGCGCTCGTCCTGGCGGAGGAGGAACTCGACCGCCTTGGCGCGGTAGTTGAGCGCGACCGCGTCCCACCAGGTGGGCGACCCGCGCCCGGCGCGGCGGTCCGGCTCGCCCTGGGCGGGGCGCTTGCTGGTGAGCGCAAAGGAAACCTCCTCGGCGATGCCGATGTCCTCCTTCACCTCCGGCGACCACGCCTCGGCCGCTTCGGCGCGGGCGACATGGACCTCGCCGCGCAGCAGGCGGTAGGTCTTGTTCCACTTGTCGGTGGCGAGGAGATCCTCCAGGAGCGACAGCGCTTCCGGCCACTTGCCCATATCGACCTTGGCGAGGACAAGGTTGCGCTTCACGCGTTCCATGTCGCTCTGGTAGTCGAGCGCGTCGTCGGTGTGGGCCAGGAACTCCTGGATCTCCTTCAACTTCGGCGAGAAGTCGGCGTTGCGGAGCAACTGGTCGTCGGGGTTCTCCTTGCGGATGGTTTCGTGGAGCTCGCGAATCTCCTTGATCTTCGCCCGGCCGGCGTAGAACTCGGGCCGCTCGTCCTGCGGCGCGACGAGGTTGGCAAGCTCGAAGTAGTGCTCCTTCATTTCTTCGGCGCGCTCGGTGCCCCCGTGCAGGCTGTAGAACGTGAAGGCATTGCGGACCATGGTGGCGGCCCGCTGGCGCGACGGGAGCTTCAGCTCGGCCTGCCGCTCCTCGGTGTCCCAGTACTTGAGGGCGAGTTCGTAGACCTCCTCGGCCTTGTCGTAGAGCTCCATGTCGGTAAAGATGTCGCCCACCATCAGACCGAACTTCAGGCTCTGCTCCACCACGCCGATGGCGCCGCTGAACATCTCGCCCGCTTTCAGGCGATAGGTTTCGTACTGCGCCGGGTCGCTCTCCTCCACGCGGCGGGCGAGCCCCATCCACTTCTGCCCGATGTAGAGGGGCGCGCGGATGGCCATCGGGTTCTGCGTGGCTTCGGAGTCGGCCGCGCGGGCGGCCTCGGACTCGCGGGCAATGAGCTGCACCAGCGGCTCGGCCTCGTCCAGGCGCGCCTTCAGCTCCGCGGGCGGGGCGTCTTCGAAGTCGACGCTCTCCAGCAGCGAAACAAGCTGCATGAACCCGGCCTTCATGCGGATCTCGCCGGCGTTGTCCGCCCGGATCTCCACGCCCTGGAAGACGGGCCAGAGCTTGCGAACCTCGGCGTAGAGCGGCTTCTTCGCTTCCGCGGCTTCGCGCGCTTTGGCCAGGTGCGGGGCCGGATCCTGGCCGGCTTCGCGGGCCTCCTCGGCCGCACGCAGGGCCGCCTTCTCCTCGCGGCCGAGGGTCTCGGCGGCGTTGAAGCGCGACTGCATGATGAGGAGCACCGCCCCGTAAAGGGCATTGCGCTCCTGCTCGAAGGTGCGGCGGAGATGGCGCTTCTCGTTCGGGAGATTGGCGAGGTCCGGATACTTCTCCTGCGACTCGCGGATGAGCTTGATGTAGGTGTTCGCGTCGGTGAGCGACCGCTGGGCCCACTCGTCGCCGGCGGTCTGCCGCTCCAGGCGCCGACGGGCAGTTTCTTCGTAGCGCTCCATGTCCCCGCTGGTCGCGAGGCGCCGGAGTTCCCGTTCCAGGCGCTTGGCCTCGCGCCAGTCCTCCTGCGCCTGCTTCAGCGCCACCTGCCCGCGCATCAGGTGCGCCAGGCGGCTCAGGCGGCTCGCTTCGGGGGCGCGCGAGTACCACTCGTACGCATCCTCGTAGCGCTGGATGCGCTCCATCTCCTTGGCGATGACCCAGAAGAAGTCCTTCACGCTGCCCTTGAGATCGTCGCCTTCTTCCATCAGGCCGCCCTGGGTATCGCGCGCCATGACCGCGGTCTCGTACCGGATGCGCCAGATAAGGCTCCAGGCGTAGAGCTTGCCGTCGAAGGGGACGATCCCGCCCGCCTTTTCGCGGCTGATCCGGCGCTGGCGCGCCGTGGAGGCGACCACGTTCTTCGAGGCATACTTCCGGTACTGCTCCACGCCGGGATAGGCCGCGGGGCCGTACTTGTCGACGGGGAAGATCTGCAGGACGTACTGGTTGGCGAGGAAGCTCTCGTAGAGATTGCCGAGGTAGAGGTTCGCCAGCCCCACCTGGTACCAGCACTTGGCGGTGTAATCCGCCTTGATGCGCTTGCTGAGCGTCTCGTGCATCTCGATGAGGCGAATCGCCTTGAGGTACGCGTCCCGCATCTCGGCGAGGAGCGCGTCCACCCGCGCCTGCCAGTCGGCCCGGTCGGACCGCTTGCGGGGCGGGCGGTTCTTCAGATCGATGTACCGGCTGTAGATCCGGTCGGCCTCGGCGATGACGGCGCCCGCCGACTCGCCGAGGTCCAGGTTCCAGCGCTTCGCCATCGCGTCGACGACCACGAGGTGCTTCTTCGCCTCGCCCGCCCAGGACTGGTCCGGGTTGAGGATGAGCTCCTCGCAGAGCGTGCGGGCCATGGCGAGGTTCTCGAGCGCGCCCTGCTCCTGGTCGCGCTTGAGCGAGCGGCTGGCCTTGAGGATGCGCAGCGGCACGCGGATCTCGAGGTCCGCTTTCTTCTGCAGCCAGTCCGGCACCGGGCCGACGATGCTCTCCTCGCCGTTGGCGATCTGGTCGAGGGCCTTGTCGCAGGCGCCCACCATGCGCTCGGCCTGCTTGCGCCACTCGTCGGCGCGCATCCGCTCGTCGGCGTTGTCCGACGCCGCCGCCGCGTCCGCCCGATCGTAGGAGCCCTGCGCCTGCCGGAACCAGCTCTCCGCGAAGAAGAAGAGGCACTTCGGCCGATCCTCCTGGCCGAACTCGACGGCCTTGCCCTTGTCCGGACCGGCCACGTCCTCCAGGAAGCTCTCGGTCATCAGCTCAATCGGTTCCGGAATCTGGTTGATGAGCGTCTTCAGTTCGGCCGGCTTGGCGTTGGGGTCCTCGTTCTTCGGCAGGGGCTGATCCACCAGGCCGGCGAGCCGGATGAAGCTGAGCGGCGTGAAGTAGTTGGCCGAGAGGTACTTGCTGTGGAACTCTTCGATGTCCATCGTGAACCAGTAGCCCTCTTCGAACAGCTTGCGGCGTTCGGGGCTCGTCCGCGGGTGGAGGCGCGCGTAGGCGATGTAGAGCGCGGCGCAACGGCGCTCGTAGCGCAC
>CAZKKD010000021.1:5972-21031 GCA_964553265.1 uncultured Planctomycetales bacterium
CCGGCGCTTGAGGGCGGGGTTGTCGTAGGTCTCGGCCGCCTTGTTCAGGAGGTCGTAGAAGAGGTCTTTGTACTCGTTCTGCACCTCGCGGGCGAGCCCCTCGGCCTTGCTGCAGATGTCCCGCGCCATGCCGACCAGCTGCTCGTGCCGCTGCTTGAGCGTCTCGACCTCGCCCACGCCGCCGTCGATGTCCATGCGCAGGCGGTCGGTCTCCTTGACGTACCCCTCCGCCACCGAAATATACGTGGTCACGATGCGGCCGCGCGCTTCCACGCGCAACGTACTGCCGGTCGGCAGCTCGTCGCTGACGCCCTGCAGGAAGCCGATGGCCTCGTCCAGTTGCGTCTGGCGCCGGGACAGGTCCTTTTCTTCCAGGATCTCCTGGGTGTTGATCTTGGCGCGGACAAGGTCGAGGAACGCCTTCTGCTTCTGCGTCAGGCCCTCCATCGCCTTCGCCTTGTCGCGGGCGTAGCGGGCGAGGTCGAAATAGCCCTCCTCGGCCACCTGCTCGACGAAGCGCATCTCCTGGAAGAGGAGGTCGTCGTTGACCGTGGCCGCCCGGGCGGAAGTCGGCAGAAGCGCCAGGACCGCCAGCAGGCCCGCCGTCAGGGCGGCGCGGCTGGATCCGGTCCGGCACAACGGCATGCGTCGCTGGATTGCTGACATGGCGTCGTCCCCATGCAGTGAACGGAAGGTGTCGTGTTCGTGTCCCGGCCCAGAGGCGGCCGGTGCTTCCTCAGTACCGCTGCCCGGCGGGGCCGGGGTCCTGCGCGTCGTCCGGCGCGGGCGCCGTCCCCCAGGACGGGCGGCCGGGCCGGTGGTGTTCTGTCATGCGCCGGGGCGGTTCCCCTCTCTCGCCCCGGTCCGCGGGCCGGCCGCTAGCGGGCCAGCTTTGCCTCTTCCTCGTTCAGGAGCAGCATGCGCGCGTTGACGAGGATCATCAGGCTCCGCTTTTCCTTCTGGTTGATCCGGCTGCTGAAGAGCTTGCCCACGACGGGCAGATCGCTCGCCACCGGAATCCCCGACTTGCCGCGGTTGTTGACGTTGATGGACAGACCGCTCAGCAGAATGGAGCCGCCGTCGGGAATCGTCGCATACGTCCGCGTATCCTGCACCAGTGCGGACGGCAGGTCGATGGGCATGGCGGCGATGAGGGTCGGAATCCCTTCGTCCGTCATGCCGGTGATGCGCATGACCGTCTGGTCCATCGAGAGCAGCTTATCCGTTCGCGTGCGGATGTCAAGGCTGATATACCGCTTGTCCGCGCTCACGGTCGGGCGCACCAGCAGGGTGACGCCCTGCTCCAGCACCTCGCGGTTGGCCTGGTAGCCGCCGCCGGCGCCGATGGAGTAGTCGTTGATGTACGGAAACTCGTCCGCCGAGGTGATGTAGGCCCGCCGGTTGTTGTACACCAGCAGGTGCGGCGCCCAGAGCTCGTCGGCCAGGGTCGACTCGCGCAGCATCCGCAGGAACCAGTTCATCTGCAGCTGCCCCAGCCACCCCCACTGGTACACCTGCCCGGTCAGGCCGGCGCCGGTGCTGCCCGGCGCGGTGGTGCCCAGGTTGGCGCCGAGCACGCTCAGGAGCGTGTTCCAGGCGTTGTTGGTAAAGGTGCCGCGCACATCGGTGTGGTGCTGGCCGTGGTCGCCGCGCCAGGCGCCGTACTCGTCATGCTGCATGCCGCGGTAGCGCGAGTTGCCGTCGCCGGGAGACCCACGGCTTTTGTTCATCTCGCGAATCACCTCGCCGGCGTCGTTGGTGTAGACCTTGCTGGCGGCGTAGGTCAGCGTGTTGGCGAAGTCGCCGAACTGGCTGTTCATCTCTTCCCACATCTCGTCGCGAACCGAGAGGAAGCGGCTGGTCACCGTCACCTGGATGGCCTGCGCGGCGCGGAGCTCCGACAGCGCCTGGCGCACGAGTTCGTGCACGTCCTCGGTCTGCCGGACGACCAGGTTGCTGCTGTTGACCATGTTGATCGAGGCGCGCGGATCGTCCCAGGTCTCGGGACGGATCTTGTTCAGCACCTCGACCAGGCCGATCTCCTCCGCGTCGTCGTCATCGTCATCGTCGTCGTCGCCGGTGTGGCTCGGCATGGGCGAGTCGCCCACCTCGTTGACGAGGTCGCTGACGTCGTAGATGCGGGGCTGATACTCGGTGTCCAGGTTCTGCGGCTCGTCGATGTAGACCGCTTCGTCGCGGATGACGTAGTCGAGGTTCGTGATGGTCATGACCCAGCGCAGCGCGTTTTCCAGCCGGACATCCTGCAGGCGCAGCGTGATGGTCCGTCCGCCGCCGCCGCCGAACCCGCCGCCGCCGAATTCACCGCCGCCGCCTTCCTCGCCCCCGCCGCCGGCAATGGTATCGGCCAGCACCATGTTGATCCCGGTGTAGCCGGCGAGGAACTGGATCACTTCCTGCAGCGGCGCTTCCTGGAACTCGAAGCTGACCGGCTCCTCCATCTTCTGCAGGATCTCCACCTTCCAGTCCGGAATGTCGCCCTCGGTCTGGAAGGTGCCGTCCGATTCGCGGCGCTCCACCAGCTCCCACCAGTTGTCCGGATAGACCAGCCGGCCGTATTCCGGCGTGGCGGCCTCCTCGATGTACTGCAACAGCTTCTTGCGTTCCCAGACTTCGCGGTTGTGCACCTCGGCGCGCCGGTTGCCCAGGCGCTCGCGATCCATCTTCTGCCGGAGGTCAATCACCTCCTGGTCGTTGGGGTGATCCCGCAGGAGCTGCTCGATGATGCCTTCCGCTTCCTCGTACTGCTGCATACGGGTATGCTCTTCCGCCTGCGCAAGCAGCCGGTCGCGCTGCTCGGCCCGGTAGGCCTCGACGATGGCCTTCTTCTCCTCGATCTGCTCCATGGCGCTCATGCGGGCCAGTTCGCCCTCTTTGGCCATGGTGGCGGCGGTGAGATCGGTCAGGCGCTTTTCGAGCTGGGTGGCCTGCGCCCGCTCCTCGCCCATGCCCACGCGGCCGGAGAGGCTGCGGAGCTTCAGGTGCGCACGGTCCAGGTCGCTCCGGGCGGCCCGCAACAGCGCCAGCGCCGCTTCGACCTCGTCGGGGGTGGGTTCGCCCTCGGTACGCTTCACCGCTTCGGCGGTCTTGCGCTCCACAGAGCTGAGCAGATTGCCGATCTCGGCCTTCTCGGCATCGACGCGGATGTGCTCCTTGCGGACCTGGTCCTGGATCAGCGTCCCCCGCTCTTCGGGGGCCGAGGGCAGCAGGGCTTGCACCTCGCGCAGGCGTTCGCGGGCCACCTCGTTGCGCGGATCCAGCTGCAGGGCCTTCTCCAGCAGCCGGCGGGCCGCATCGTACTCGGCCAGGTTCTTGCGCTTCTCGGCGGCGTTCACCAGTTCCTGGGCCTGGGCGCGACGCTCGCCCTCCTCGACGGTGAGGCGTCGAATCTCTTCCAGGAGGCGCCCTTCCAGGTCTTCCCCGCCGGCTTCGGCCGCGGGGGCGTCCTGCTCGCCTTCACCGGCGCTCGCAACCGGGCCGGCAAACGCGACCAGGGCGAGCAGCGCCAGCAGGAGCGCCGAGCGAACTGCGTCGGAGAAGTGGCATCGTGCGGTCTGCATCGTGTTCGACCTCGCTCTGGGGCGTCGGGCGTCCGCCGCGCCGGACCGGCCGCGGAGGGCGCACTCATACGAACGACGCCGCTACTCTCGGAGTTCGATGATTGTCGCTTTCACCATCAGAATCAGGTTCGACTTGCTGCGTTCGCGGGTTTCGCTCCGCATCAGGCGGCCCAGGTACGGCAGGTCGGACAACAGCGGTACGCCGCTGGTCGCGCCCGTGCGCACGTCGCGGATCAGCCCGCCGATCATCGCCGTGCCGCCGTCCGGCACCGTCGCATGCGTCCAGATGCGCGTCCGGCGAATCTGCGGGTTGAGGATGTCCAGGCTGATCGGCGCCGTGCCGCCGCCGTCGGTGTCCTCGTCCCCGGAGGTCCGGGTCTGGACCACCACGGTCTCGCTGCGGGTGTTGGCCGCGTCGAACTCGGACATGCTCGGCCGCAGGCGGACGGTAATGTACTTCTTGTCGAAGCTGATCACCGGTCGGACGTCGAAGACCACGCCCTGCCGGATCTCGTCGATGGTCGGCAGCACGTAGCCGGACTGGATGTCGTAGCCGCTGACGTAGTTGGTGGTCGTCGAAACCTCCATGTAGGCGTTGCGGCCGTTGGAGACCAGCAGGCGCGGGTTGTGCAGCACCGAGCCCTTGCGGTTCCGGCGCACCGCCTCCATGATGGCGTTGATCTCGTACGCGTGCAGCGGTTCGGCCGAGATGTACTTCCATTTCAGCTTCAGGCCGCCCTGGTCGCTCAGGTTCGGCGCGGCGACCCCCGGCTGCACCTGCCAGCCGTGGATGAGCGCGTGGTTGGGATCCTGCTGGCCCTCGGTGTTGCCCGTCTGAACGTTGCCGACCATGAGGCCGGACGGCAGGCCCTCCGGCACGCGGTGACCGTCGCCGAGGTCCTTGCCCGCCGGGAATGCGGTGGCCGGCTCGGTGTTGTACCAGTTGAAGCCGATCTGCTCGATGAAGTCCTCCACCACGGTGATGAAGCGCCCCTCGACCAGCACCTGCTGCTTCTGCGTCGAGCGCAACTGCCCCAGGTACTCGTTGATCTGCTGGTGCACCGCCTGGCTCTGGAGGACAAGCAGGTTGTCGTTCCAGATGTTGATGGTCACCTGGTCGTCGTCCCAGCTCTCGGGGTCGATGCTCTCCTTGATCTTCTCGATGATGCCGCTGCCGGTCTCGGTGTCGTCGTCGTCGTCATCGTCGTCGTCGTCGCCGAAGAGACCGCCCAGGTCGCCGCCGCCGCCGCCGCCACCGTCGTCGTCGTCACCGCCGACCGTCGGCCCCTCGTAGTCGGGGGGCTCGTGGGTCAGGTCGTAGATGGGGTAGAGGCGCATTACCACGTCGGCCTTCGGTTCGTCGCTGATATAGATCACCTCGTCCCGCAGTTCGCGGTGCAGGCGCGTCAGGCGGAGGATCCAGTCCAGCGCCCGGCCGAGCGTCATGTCGCGGACGCTGATGGTCACCGGCACCTCGGGGTCGACCGTCTGGTCGGTCACGATGTTGATGCCCGCCTGGTCCTGGATGTACGTGAGCACATCCGCCAGCGGCAGGCCGTCGAACTCGAGCGTGATCTTGGTCGTTTCCAGCTTTTCGAGGATGCGCTGCTTCCACGGCTCCACCTCCTCGGAGCCCCCGACCTCGCGGGCGCGCATCATCACCTGCTCCCAGTCGTCGGGGTAGACGACGGGGCTCGTCTCGGCGGTGGCCATCTCGTTCACATCCAGGACCCAGTGCTCCTCGTTGCGCTTCAAGTCGCGCCGGATCTCCATGTCCTTGGCGTTGTAGGCCTTGGTGCGGGCTTCGTCGCGAAGTTCGTAGCCCTTCTTGAAGGTCGGATCCATGTCGAGAATCTGGTCGACCACCTCCAGCGCCTTGTCGTACTCGCGGCGCTCGATGTGGAATTCCGCGCTCTGGATCAGCTTCTCCAGCTTCCGGCGCAGCGCCGCGTCGTGCTCATCCTGGTTGACCTTCGCCAGGTCCAGCGCGCGCTCGTGGCTGATCGCGTTCAGTTCGTCGCGGATGCGCTTGCGCTCCTCGATCAGGCTTTCGCGGAGAGTCTCGGCGGTGTTGCGCAGCGCCGTACGCGACGGCGAGCTCGACAGCGCCCCGCGCATCAGCAGGTCGGCCCGCTCCAGGGCCCCGAGCGCGTCCTCCACCTTGCCGAGGTCGCGGCTGAGCAGCTCCTCCGGGTCGTAGAGCGTCTTCTCCTCGTCGGTGAGCGTCCGGGCCTCCTCCAGCAGCTGCTCCGCGCGGCTCAGGTAGGCGCGCACCTCGACCGCTTCGAGCTGCCGGCGGACCGCTTCGGACTCCTGGATCTCCTCGACGATGGCGCCTTCCACCTGCCGCTTGTCGGGGCCGGCCAGGCGGCGCGTCTCGCGCACCCGCTGGCCGATGGCCAGGCTGTCGGGGTTCAGCTTTTCGGCTTCCTCGAAGAGCTCCAGCGCCGCGTCGTACTCGCCGCCGGCAAACAGCTTCTCCGCGCGCTCCACCAGCCGTCGGGCCTCCACCTCGCGCATGCGGCGGCGGACCAGGTCCCGGCGCAGCTCCTCGCTCATCACCTCCCGGGCCGGGCCGTCGGCTTCGGGCGCATCGTCCATCGTGTCGGCCGCTTCGGCCGCCAGCGCGGCGTCGGCGTCGTCCTGCGCCGCGGCCCCCGCGTCCTCCGGCCCGTCGCCGTTGGCCGCGAACGCGTCGGCGCCGTCCCGGCCCGACAGCTGCTTCCGGTACTGTTCAATGAGGGCGGCTTCGCGCGCCGTAATGGCCTGGTCGTCGGCGGCCGCCATCGGTTCGACGGCCCGCTCCAGGCGCACCGCGGTGGCGGCCAGGTCGTCGCCGAGGCGCGGCTCCATCTCCAGTGCGTCCGGCGGGAGCTGCGTCACGAAGGCTTCGTCCTCACCCGCGAGAGCATCCGCGGCGGCAGCGTCCGGCGCTTGTGCCGTCCCCGGCGCGTCCTCGGCCAGATCCGGTCCCGCCATCGCCCGGCGGGCGGCGGGTGCGGCGTCCGCGGCGGGCAGGAGTTCCGCCGAAGCGGCCTCCAGGTCCGCGCCGTCGGTCTGCAGCCCCGACAGCAGGCGGTCCTCGGCGGCGTCGGTGGGCGCTTCCGACGTTTCGGGCGTCTCCGCTGCGGCGACCGGGGCGTCCGCCGACGCATCGGCGAGCGAAACTTCCGCTTCCGGCGCGCCGGGCGCTTCGTCGATGATCGGGGCGTCCAGTCCGTTGGGGTCGTCCAGCACGGTCAGCGCGGCATCCACCTCGGCCTGGAGCGAGTCCGCCTGCGCTTCGGCAGCATCCGCCTGCTCGGCCAGGTCCCCGCCCTCGGCGGAGGCGTCCGTGGCCTGCACCCGGTCCGGGGTTGTGTACGGATCGTCGCCCGTGCGCGCCACCGTCACCGGCGGCCCGTCCACCCTCAGCGCCGAGACCAGCGCCATCGGGCGCACGTCCCGCGTCCCGCCGAAGGCATAGTCGCCGTCAGAGTTCGCCTCCACGGCCGGTGCAGGCGCCGGCGTCGACGCTTCGCCTTCCGATTCGGGAGTGGTTCCGGTCAGGGAGGCGCTCTCCGCGTCGGTGTCTTCGTCAACAGCCGCCGCGGTCGCGCGCGCGTCCTGCCCGAAAACGGTGGACGACGCGGTCGCCGCTGCTTCGGTTTCGTCGGCGGCATCGAGGGCCGCGCCCGCATCCGCCGTTTCCGCCCGGTCGCGCCGAACGGCGATCTCCGCGGTGGGGGCGTGCGTCTTCGAGTCCGTCTCCGCGTCGGCGCGCTCGCCGTTCGGAAGGACGCGCACGGCGTTGATCTCGGCGCGCAGGCCGGGCATCTCGGGCCCGCGGGCCTCCATCTCCTCGCAGCCGAGAAGGGCCGAAAGGCAGAAGGCGAGCACGAACATCGACCGCGTGGAGCTGCGGCGGCGGGGTCCGCCGAAGGTGTGCTGTCGGTAATCCAAGGTCCGAGAGGTCATGTCTTGTCGTGCTCCATTCAGCATCCCGTCTTGCCGTTCGCGACGCGGGGCGGAGTGCACTCCGGTGCTCGGGGCGCGTGTTCCGCGGGGACTATTCCTCCGTTGGTTCCGGCCGGGGCTCTGCGGGGGCGTTCGCCGCGTCCGGCCTGGCGATGCCGGGGTTCCAGTCGGCCACCACCACTTCGACGCCGCCGTCGGGGGTCGTCGGGCTCCGGCGGAACTTCAACAGCGCCTTGTAGCGCGGCGGCCGGCCGCTCTTGCCCTCCAGTTCCCGGATGACGAGGTACTTGTGCGGCCACTCCCGCTCGCTGACAATCGTCTTCTCCAGTACGGGGTTGCCGGCTTCGTCCAGGATCCTCTCGCCGCGGCGGTCGAGTTTCGGCTCCAGCTTGTACCGTCGCACGAGGATCGTACAGTCTCGGGTATCGACCAATCCCCACCCGGTCCTGAAGTCATGTTCCACAGTTCCTACCCGCTTCACCTCCCCGATCGGGGCGGGCTGGATGTCGAGCGGATACACTGCACGGGCCCGCATCTGGTCGGTGGGGTCGAAATACGCCCGTTCCGCGGTTTCCGGAACCGCGGGCGTCTGGACCTGGAAATTCTGCAAAATCTGCTCGCCGAGCGCGTCGGTCAGCACCACCCGGACGAAGACCACGTCCTCCGCGTCGCCGGTGTAGACGATGCGCGTCCGGACCGGGGTGAGCACGTAGTCGCTCCACTGGAACTGTCCGAACTGCGGCTTGTCCGAGAGGGCGGCGATCTGCTCCTTCGGCGTGTCGTACGGGAACGCGTACCAGACCACGCGCTCGCGCTCGGCCTCGGTCTGTCCCTTGCTGGTGTAGACGACCTTGTCCATCCGCTGCAGCGGGCGGAAGCGGAACGGCCGCGCCGGCGCAAGCGGACTCGGCTCGCCGTCGAGGGCGCGGAGCTGCTCGACGAACATCTCCTCCGTCAGCGCCAGGCGCGCGCGGCCCATGCGCAGGATCGGCGCGTAGTATTCGTAGCCCGACTTCGGCGTCCCCTCTTCGGTCAGGCGCACCGCTTCGGGCAGATCCATCGGCTGGGCGTACACGAGCGCCTTGTAGCGGTAGACCGTGTTCTCGTTGAGGTCCTCGTCGACGTAATAGAACCAGAGCTGCTCACCGGACGCTTCCTCGTCGTGCCCTTCGACCGGCTCCCACTCCGCGCGCTCCTCGGCCGGCAGATCGCCCTCTTCCAGCAGCAGATCCACGTCCGGCTGGCGCCGGTAGCCCTGCAGGCCCCGCCCCAGCAGTTTCCAGCGCGTTTCCAGCGTCGTGTTCGGGTCCAGCAGCAGCTTCCGGTCCTCGTCCAGCATGGCCTCGCGCGCGGCAATGGCCTCGCGCTCGCGGGCGGCGGCCTGCGCAGCGGCCGAACCGGCCTCGTCCATCTCCGCCGTCGTGTCGTCGCCTTCCGCGTCCGGGTCGGCGGCGTCCGCCTCCGCCACGGCATCGCGGGGCGCGGGGCGGCGAGGCTCTTCGCGGAACCCTTCGCCCATGGCGCCAAGGTCATACGCATTGCCGGGATCGCGCTCTTCGGGCATCATGTCGCCGCCGGGATAGCCCTCTTCGGTCTCGCGCCTGCGGCCGGACTCCCCGTAGCGGGCCAGCTGCTTTTCGCGCACCTCTTCCCACGGGGCGTCCTCGCGGCCGTCCCCGAGCACCTTGCGCCAGAGCGCGCCCTTGGCGCCGTTGCGCCACTGCGTGCGCGGGCCTTCCTTCCAGAGGACCACCACCCGCTCGCCGCCAACATAGACGCGCATGTCCACCGGCTGGTCGATGCGGCTGATGTACTTCGGCGGCGGGGCCAGGCTCTCCGTGGGCGGAACGTATTCCTTCGGGCTGAACGGCGGCGCCGGCTTGGCGTAGGCCGGGGCCTCCCAGGCGGCGGGGGTCCAGGTGTCGACAGTGTAGGCGTCCAGCACCTGCCGGACAATGGCGGAGGTATCGGCCACGTCGGGCGCCTCGCCCGCGCGGGAGGAACTCAGTCGCGACGCGATCTTCTTCAGGTTCCCCTGAATCGAATCGGTCTCGATGCGCTCCCCGCCGGGGAGCTTCACCGTCTCCACCAGGAGGTTGCTGGAAATGCTCCACAGCGCCAGCACCAGCACGACCGCCAGTGCAAGCTTTTCCCCGTGGGCCAAGATCAGCGCTTTCACCTTCGCCATGGTCGCACATCCCTCCGCATGCCGGCCCGAACCGGACCGCCGGCGCTCGGTCTACCGTTCCGCCCCGTCGTCGCCTTCGCCGTCCCCGTCCTCCTGCGGCAGATCGAAGCGCAGGAAGTGGAACACCCGGTACTGCAACTGCGCCCGCACCGGGGGCTCGTGCCCGACCAGGAGCGAGGGGCGCACCTCGGCCGGGATCTCGTCCGATCGGATGGCCATGACGTCGGCAACCTTCCCGGTCGGCTGGGTCGCCCGTTCGTCGTATCGCCGGATCTCCACCGACACGGGCACGAAGAGCATCTCCGTGTCCGCCAGCATCCGCCGCAGGAACGCCGCCACCACCCGCGGGTGGGCCACGATGTCGAACGCGACGGGGTAGACGTCGTAGCTCGCCACCGGCGCTTCGTCCTCCACGTCCGCGGCGCTTGGCGTCGCTGTTTCTCCGCCGTAGGCGCTCCGGCCGCCGTAGGCCTCGCGCCCGCCATAGGCGCTCCGGCCGCTGGTGCGTCCCCGGCCGGTCGGCGACGTCCGCCCTTCCCGGCCTTCCGTTCCCGTTGCGCCCTCGCTCTCTCCGTCTTCGGGCAGGCGCACGCGCTTCTTGTCGCCGAAGGTGATCTCGCCCAGCGACTCGATGGTCCGCACCTGGAGGGTGGGCACCACCTCCGGGATCTCGTTCTCGGCCGGCTCCACGTACCCGGCCTCCAGCACGGCGGCCACTTCGGCGGCGTGCTGGTGAATCCGGTTGCTGATGAGGTATTGCCGCCACGGGAGCACCGTCTCCTCCTGCCCGGCGAAATCCTTTTCCAGGGAGACGATCTGCTGCGCGTCGGGGTCGCTCGCCCAGTACCGCATCGGGCTCGCATCCTCGCTCAGGAGGCGCTCGTACATCGGCAGTTCAAACCCGTGCAGGTTGAGGATCTTCTCGACGTCCAGGCTCCCGTCGTCCTTGCGCGGCCCCACCTCCCCGCCCGCCGTCGCCAGCGCCTCGGCCAGGGTCCGGGCCCGGAGGCGCGGCAACGCGGCGGCCAGGGATTCGGCCATCAGGCGGCACTGGCGGTGGAGGTAGACCGGGAAGCTGCCCGGGTCCTGCTCGTGCAGCGCGTTGAGCGCGGTCGATGCGTTCAGCCACAGGCCCGCGGTCTCCCGGCCTTCGGCTTCGATGGCGTCTCTCATGTTCTGCGCCTGCTCGATGTCGCCCTTCGTCGGCAGTTGGGACAACCGGCGGGTGGTGGCGTCCACCTTGTTCTTCAGGTTGGCCAGTTGCTTCAGGTTCTGCTCCTCGGCGGCGATGTAGTCGCCGATCACGACGATCCGGATCACCACCAGCACAATGGCGATGACGAGGAGCACGACCCAGAGCCAGAGTTGCTTGATCCATTCCATCTTCGCGATTCTCCCTGAAGGCCGGCCTTTAGCGTCCGCGGCCGCGACCGCGCGCCGCGCCACGGCCCGCCGCATTCTCCCCGTCGTCCGTCGCCGCCGACGACTCCACGCTCAGCTCGGACCGCTCGTAGGTGCGGAACCGCTCCGGCAGGAACACCGCTTCCAGCGTGAAGGGAATGGTCTCCTCCGGCGCCGTGGTCCAGTTTTCCTTGGTCTCCTGGGTCTCGGAGGCCAGGTCCTCCTCCTCGGGGTCGGAGCGGCCGGACATGTCGCCGACGCCGCCGTCCAGGGGCGTGGCCGTGCGCTTGTACACAAACTCGCGCACCGGGACCTGGTTGGTGGCGAAGGGTTCGCGATTGATTTTCAGCTTCACCAGCCCCTCGAGCTCCCTCAGGTCCCGCTCCAGGTAGTTGACGTCGGTGATCTCGTACTTCATGCTGACCGAAAATCCGCTCGCCTGCACCGAGACCAGTTGCACCTCCAGGGGCGTCAGTTCGCCGTCTGCGGCCGGCCGCGGGCTTTCCGGCCTCTGCTCCTGGAGCGATTGGGCCTGCTGCGGGTCCAGGAGCACCTGCGTCTCGCTGCCGTCCGGCGCCTTCCGGGTGCGCAGGTACCACGTTTCGGGCATCACCTGCACCTTCAGGTCATCGAGGAAGATCCGCCGGCGCCGGTTGGTCAGGTGCAGGGCGCGCAGCCAGGCCTGCTTGCGGATCGATGCCTCCAGGTCCGGCATCTCGTACTCTTCGTTGAGGGTGGCGATCTTCTCCTGCACCGCCTCGTCCTGGAAGAGCTCCTGCTGCAGCTTCTCCAGTTCGTTGGTTTCCTTCACCAGCTCGCCGCGACGCCCGTTGATGGTGTGGAACGCCTCCCACACCCGCGCCGTCGCCTTCAGCACGTCGCCCCGGCTGGCGGCGTAGCGCGTCATCCGGCGGTTGCGCTCCAGGGCCGGTTCGTGCTGCTTCTTGGCGGATTCCAGGCTGCTCTCGGCCTTGGTGACGGTCCCGGTGCGGCCCACCACCTTGTTCATGCTTTCGATGAGCCCGTCCCACTTGCCGGCCCGGCCTTTCGCCGAGGTCCAGCTGATCGCCACCATCGCCACCAGCAGAAGGGCGATGACAACGGCATAGGGCTGCTTGGCCCGGATGGTGTGCTGGCGCTGCACCTCCGGCGGAAGCAGGTTGGTCTCGACGTACCCCTCGCCCACCGCCTGCAGCGCCAGGCCCGTGGCCACGCCCAGCTCCTGCCGCTTCTGGTTGAACGCCTCCTCGTCGGCGTCGCCGTCGAACTCCAGCACCTGCGCGTCCTGCACGCCCGTGGCCGGCAGGCCCACATCGTCGGCCAGGAACTTCGTCACGCCCGGCAGGAGGAAGGTATTGCCCGCGCAGATCACCTTCTCGATGCGGATGCCGCGGTAGAGGCTCTTGTAGTAGCCCAGCGAGCGCTGGATCTCGCCGGTGACGCTCCGCAGCACCGGCGCCACCACCTGGAAGACGCGGTCGGCCTGCTTGCTGCCGCCCATCTTCTTCTTCAGCTGTTCGGCTTCCTCCCAGGGGAGGTTGAACTTGCTCGCGAGCACCTTCGTCAACTCGTTGCCGCCCGAGGAGATGCTCCGCAGCCAGAAGTTCCCCTCGGTCATGATGAGAAAGTCGGTCGCCCGCGCCCCCGCGTCCAGCACCAGCGCCGTGCCCTCCGGCGGCTGGTCGTAGGCGAGGAAGTTGGCCAGCGCCACCGGGCCCACCTGGATGCCGTGGACGTTGAGCCGCAGATCCTCCAGCGTCTCCATCAGCGACGCCACAATGTCGCGGCGGCAGCAGACGAGGCTGATCAGGATCTCCGAGCCCTCGTCCTCCGGCATGTGGTGGTGAAAGTCCCAGAGCACCTCTTCCAGGTGGTAGGGAATGGCCTGGCGGGCCTCATAGCTGACGATCTCGCTCAGCTTGCCGCTGCTGATGGCCGGGAGCGGAAAATCGCGGAAAAACGTCGACGGGCCCGCCACCGAGACGAACACCGGCCGGCGGCCGACGCCCTTCTCCGCCACAAGCTCCTCCAGCGCCTCGGCGACCTTCTCGTCGCGATCCTCGTCGTCCGGCTTCGCATCCAGGGGGGCAATGCCGAAATCGACCACGCGGGCGCCGCCCTTGCCGCGCTGCACCCGGACCAGCCGGATGGCTGTCTGCCCGATGTCCAGCCCCCATGCGTCCTTTAACGGCATAGACTCTGTCCTCACAACCGGCAGAGGCGTCGCTTCCCGCTGCGTCCGGCGCACCTGCGCCGCCGTGCGGGAATTCCGTCTCCTTGCCCTGAATCAGTTCGTTCCGTCTTTCCGCGCCGGACCCGATCGAAAAAAAAACCAGTCCCGTCGCGGCGGTATGGCGTCACGCGCCGGTCCGCCGATCCGTCTCCGCTATCCGTCCGGGGGACGCGCCCACAAGTTTCCTTTATTGAATATCTTGCGAACCGTCATGGCCAAGTCAAGGATCCGGCCGCCACAGCCGCATCCGCCCGTGCAGAGACAGGCCTTATGGTAGTATTACGACAAACCGGCCGAATCTACGCAGAGAAATTCGCGCTTTTCCTGCTGCCGGGCCCCCGCAAAGCGGTTGCGGGGCGCGCCGAAACCCGTACAATGCCCCGCCGCAGTGCCCCGCGTGCACGGGTGCGGTGGCGTGGGAAACCGCTTTTCCGGCGCCGCCTCGACGCTGCAGCAATTCCGATCCCGCCCCCTCCGGGAGCCGCCCATGCCCCCCGAACCGGATGCAGACCTCGCCGTCATCGGCGGCGGCAGCGGCGGCATCGGCGCGGCGCTGGCCGCGGCGCGCGAGGGACTGCGCGTCGTCCTGGTCGAGCGCGACGGCCTCCTCGGCGGCACCTCCACGCTCGGCGGGGTCCACTGCTGGGAGATGGGCGCCGGCGGCACCGGCATCCCCTTCGACCTGTATCGCCGGATGCGCCGCATCCCCCGGGGCGCGGGAGTCTACTCCTTCGCGCGGCACTGCTGCTGGCCCGAGGGCGGCGCCTTCCCCGGCGGCGAGCAGCGCATCGACCCCGCACGGCGCTACCTCGACACGCTCCGCCGCCACGGCGCGCAGAGCCTTTCCGCCGACGAGGCCTTCGTCCGCGAGCATTGGCACGGCATCCCCTTCGAGCCCGTCGCCCTCCACACCGCGGCGCGCGAGCTCCTGGCCGCCACCGGCTGCTGCAACGTCCTTCTGGGGAAAGAGCTTGTGTCCGTTGAGGCCGAGCCCGGCGGCGCGCGCATCCGCGCGGTCCGCCTCCACGACGGCTCCCGCCTGCGGGCGCGGGCGTGGGTGGATGCAACGGGCGACGCAACGCTCTGCCGGATGGCGGGTTGCGAACTCGTCAGCGGCCAGGAGCCCCGCAGCCGCTACCACGAGCCCGCCGCCCCCGAGGCCCCCACGGATACCTGCAACGCCGCCACGCTCATCTACCGCATCCGGCCGGCGGACCGCGATGCGGTCGAGCCGCTGCCCGCCGACATCCCCGCCGACTGCTGGTGGGCCGACCGCTTTCCGGTGATGAGCTGCACCGAGTACCCGAACGGGGATCGCAACTGCAACATGCTCCCCACCCTGGAGGGCGAGGCCTGCCGCCGGCTCGGGCCCGACGCCGCCCGGCGCGAAGGCATCCGCCGCGTCCGCGCGCACTGGCATGCGCTCCAGACCGCGTGGCCCGAGTTCCGTCGCTTCCGGCTGGCGTGGATTGCCCCCCGGATGGGGGTGCGCGAGTCCGCGCGCGTGGTCTGCGAGCGGGTGTTGACGCAGAACGACGTGCTCGCCGGGCTGCCCCGGCAGGCCGACCCCGACCCCGTCCCCGGCGCCGACCTTGCGCTCGACCGCCACCTCCCCGGCCGGGCCGGCTGCCGCCACCTTGCCGTCCCTTCCGGCATCCCCTACACCCCCCCGCCCCCGCGCGGCCCGGCCACCCTCCTCGCC
>CAZKKD010000022.1:0-20605 GCA_964553265.1 uncultured Planctomycetales bacterium
GTGGCGGTGCTTGGTGCGCAACTCATATTTTGGCTGAGTTCGGAAGTCGATTCGTTTCCAGGAGTTGTGGCCGGTTGGGGGCGGATCGGAGATCGGGGGCGCTTTGCCCGGCGCGTGGTGGGCCGGGCGCGCTGGGGGCGGAATGTCGCGTTCTGGGGGCCGACCGCGGTTGTCGTCGCCGCGGTGGTGTTCATTCTTGTTCCCCGGGGACCGTTTGTCTTCGAATCGCCGGAACGCGCCCGCCGTCGCGCCGAGCGTGCCCGTGAACGGGAGCGCGACCGGAACGCGCTCCGCCTCGACGGCGCCGCGCCTGCCGACGACGGCCTCGTGACCGTGCGGCGCTTCGGCGGGTTCGGGGCCGATCCCCTGCTGTCGCTGGTCACCCGGGCGGACCTGGACGACACGCCGCTCATGCTGGTCCGCTGCACCGGTCCGGACGGTATGCCGTGGACGCCTCGGGGGTCGCTGCGGCTGCGGGGGCTGGCGCTGTGGCGGTACCAACGCGGGTCCTGGCGGGGGGCGGAGCGTTTCCGGCGGGTCGGCGACGGGAGCGACGGTGCGGCGGACGGGTGGGTGGACATCCCGCGCGCGCCGGCCGGGCCGCGCGCGCGGCCGGGGATGGGAACGCTTGTGACGCAGGAGATCCTGGCCGCGCCGCTCGGGACCGCGGCCGTCTTTGCCCTGCCGGAGCCGGTGGCGGTGGCGGGCGAAGCCCTCTTCGCGGCCGGGGACGGAACGCTCCAGTTCCCCGCCGCGCCGCTCATGCAGACCGCCTACACCGTCCGATCCCGCGTCCGCGAGCCGGAGTCTGCGTTCGGACCGGCCACGCTGCCGCTCGGGGTACGGCGGCAGTACCTGCAGGGCCCGGTGCCCCTGGCGGCGTACCGGGCGGCGCGGGACGCTGCGGATCCGGATGCGGACCCGGCCGCGCAGTGTGCCGCGGTGGCCGCGTACCTCGGTCGCCGGTGCGCGTACGCGACCGAGACGCCGATCTTCGCCGACGATCAGGATCCGATCGAGCAGTTCCTGACCGTCGAGCGGCGCGGCGTCTGCGTCCATTTTGCGTCCGCCATGGTGCTGATGCTGCGGAGCCTCGGCGTGCCGAGCCGGGTCGTGGTGGGCTTTGCGACCGGGGAGAGCGACGGGCCCGGCGGGGCGTGGATGGTCCGGCGCCGGGACGCGCACGCGTGGGTCGAGGCCCACCTCGCCGACCGCGGCTGGGTGACGTACGACCCCACCCCGCCGGTGGGGCGCGACGCCGCAGAAGCGGGCACGGACCTGGCGGTGGTGGACTGGAGCCTGGCGTGGCGGCGCTACGGCCCGCCCGCGTGGGCCGCGTGGCTGCAGCGCTACGGCGCGGAGGAGCGCGCCCGCCTCCTGGCGGCGGTGCGCGCGGTGTGGCGGAACGGCGGCTGGCAGGCGCTGGCCGTGGCGGCGCTCCTCTGGGTACTCTGGTGGGCGGTGGGGCGGTGCCGCCCCGCGCTGACGCGGCTGCGGGTGGGCCGCGGGCGGCCGCAGGCGAATGGGTTCTATGCCGAGTTTCTCCGTGTTCTGGAACGCCGCGGCGTGCGACGCCGCCGGGCCGAGACCCCCCGTGAGTTGGCGGGCCGAGCGGAAGCGGTGTTTCCGGACGCGGATGTCGGCCTGATCGTCGAAACCTACTGCGAGGAACGGTTTGGCCTGCATCCCACTGATCAAGAACGACTTGTACGTGTCCAGGAAGCCCTGGCCCGCCTGCAGTCCCCGCCGGCCCCAACCGACTGAACTTCCCCCCATTGTGTATTTTCCGGGGAGGGCGTTACCGGTGCAGCCCGTTCGCGCACCGCCTGCGGACGGTCCGCGGGCGGGCTGCGAAGGAGGAGGCCGTCCTTTGGCATCGGGAGCGGCGCAGAACGCATGGCGCGCAGCGGATGCATCGTAGCTTCGCGTGGACGATTTCCCGTGCAGCGGATTGCCTCAATTGGTATACTCGCTCCCTCCTGACTCAGGTGGAAGCGCTTGGCGTGGTGCGGAGCGTGCCGGAGACGGGGCGCGCCAGGGCCTGTTGACGGGCCGTCGGCGTACTGGCTGCGGGGCCCTCCCGGAATGGGTTCTGGTCCCGTGCATCAAGAGAGGGGGGTAGGACCGTGGCGGAACACAAGGAACTGCAGAACTGGGTGAAGGAAATGGCGGCCATGTGCCAGCCGGACCAGGTGGTCTGGTGCGACGGGTCGGAAGAGGAGAAGACGCGTTTCGAGCAGGAAGCCTTCGAAACCGGTGAACTGACCGAGCTCGACCAGGAGAAGTTGCCCGGTTGCGTCTACCACCGCACGGCCCTGAATGACGTGGCCCGGACCGAAAACCTGACCTTCATCTGCATGGACAACAAGGACGACGCCGGCCCGCTCAACAACTGGATGACCCGCGAGGACGGGTACAAGGAGGGGGCCAAGTTCTTCAAGGGCAGCATGAAGGGCCGGACGATGTACGTGGTCCCCTTCGCGATGGGACCGATTGGCGGCCCGCTGACCAAGTACGGCGTGGAACTGACCGACAGCATCTACGTGGTCCTCAACATGCGGATCATGACGCGCATGGGCCAGGCGGTCCTGGACCACCTCGGCGAGGACGGCGAGTTTACCAGGTGCCTGCACGGCAAGGCCGACATTGATATCGAAAAGCGACGCATTCTCCACTTCCCCGAGGACAACGCCATCTGGTCGGTGAACTCCGGCTACGGCGGGAACGTGCTCCTCGGGAAGAAGTGCCTGGCCCTCCGCATCGCCAGTTACCTGGGCAAGCAGGAAGAGTGGATGGCCGAGCACATGCTCATCCTCGGCATCGAGGAACCGGGCGGCCACACCGAGTACATCGCCGCCGCCTTCCCCAGCGCCTGCGGCAAGACGAACCTGGCCATGCTGGTGCCGCCGGAAGGGCTGCGCGCGAAGGGCTACCGCATCTGGACGGTGGGCGACGACATCGCCTGGATGCGCGTGGGCTGGGACGGACGCCTCTGGGCCATCAACCCCGAGGCCGGCTGTTTCGGCGTCGCGCCCGGGACGAGCATGAAGACCAATCCGAACATGATGAAGGCGGTGCAGAAGAACACCATCTTCACCAACGTGGCGCTGAAGGACGACGGCACCGTCTGGTGGGAGGAGCACGACGATCCGCCCCCCGTCGAATGCACCGACTGGACCGGCAGGCGCTGGAGCCCCGGCCAGACCGACGAAAACGGCAAAGCGGTCCCGGCGGCCAATCCGAACAGCCGCTTTACCGTCCCCCTGGACCAGGTGCCGACCCGCTCGAACCGGCTGGACAAGCTCGAGGGCGTGCCGATCAGCGCCATCATCTTCGGCGGCCGCCGCGCGACCCTGGCGCCGCTGGTCTACCAGGCCTACAACTGGCGCCACGGGACCTACGTCGGCGCCACCATGGCGTCCGAACGAACGGCCGCCCAGTACGGCAAACAGGGCGAGGTGCGTCGCGATCCGATGGCGATGCGGCCGTTCATCGGCTACAACGTCGGCGACTACCTGCGCCACTGGCTGGAGATGGGTGCGAAGATCCCGAACCCGCCCAAGATCTTCCATGTCAACTGGTTCCGCCAGAATGACGAAGGCAAGTTCCTCTGGCCCGGCTTCGGCGAGAACCTGCGCGTCCTGGAGTGGGTCCTGCAGCGCTGCCGCGAGGAGGTGCCCGCGGTCCAGACGCCGATCGGCTACATGCCCAACGACGACGCGCTGGACATGACCGGCCTCGATATGCCGGAGAAGAGCATGGAGCAGCTCTTTGCCATCAATCAGGCGGAGTGGATGAACGAGTGCGACGAGGTGGAAGCGTTCTTCCAGACCCTCGGCGAACGGGTTCCGAAGTCGCTCTTCGAGGAGCTCGGCCACCTGCGCAAGCGCCTGCGCCGGAGTTGCGGGTTGCAGGGCCGGTATCACATGGCCTGGTAGACGCAGGCACCAGCGAGCAATGGTTCCGTGCGGCGGGGTCGGCCTGGTCCGGCCCCGCCGCCGGTTTCGACGCCGCGAAAGACGGCGGCGCGGAGACAGGGCTACCCAATTCTCTCCATTTCGACCGGGGGTGCCGATTCGGCCAACGGCCACCTCTCCCTTTGGGAGAGGGTCAGGGTGAGGGGATTTTCACCGCCCGGGAGCCCTCACCCCGGCCCTCTCCGAAAGGGAGAGGGAGAAGCGAATGGCCCGGGATGCGGAGAGCCGACGGTTGCAATCGGCCGGGGTTCGTGTATGCTGTGAGCTTTCGCGCCCCGGGGGCCGGTTGCTCCGGTCCGGTTCCGTTCCCGGTGCGCCTGGACAACGAGGTGTTCCGATGCCGTTTGCTCCCATCGAGGACGTGCTGCAGGCCCTGCGCGACGGGAAGATGATTGTCCTCGTCGACGACGCGGACCGCGAAAACGAGGGCGACCTGGTCTGCGCGGCCGAGTGCGCCACCCCCGAGATCATCAACTTCATGGCCACCCACGGGCGGGGGTGGATCTGCCTTGCGCTCGACGAGGCGATCTGCGCGCGCCTGGACCTCGAGCCGATGGTGCCCCCCGACGAGAACGAGGCCGCCTTCGGCACCGCGTTCACCGTGACCGTGGAGGCCCGCGAGGGGGTGACCACCGGCATCAGCGCCGGCGACCGGGCGCACACCATCCGGACCGCCGTCCGCGAAGACGCCACGGCCGACGACCTGGTCCGCCCCGGGCACGTCCAGCCCATCCGCGCCCGGCGGGGGGGGGTGCTGGTGCGGGCCGGGCAGACCGAGGGGAGCGTCGACCTCGCCCGCCTGGCGGGGCTCCGTCCCGCCGGCGTCATCTGCGAGATCATGAAGGACGACGGCGCGATGGCCCGCCTGCCGGACCTGGAGGACTTCTGCCGCGCGCACGGACTCCTTCTCTGCAGCGTGGCGCAGATCATCGAGTACCGCCGGCGGCGCGAGCGGCTGGTGGAGTGCGTGCAGTCGGTGAAGCTGCCGACCGATGTCGGCGAGTTCAATCTGCACTGCTACGTCTCCACGCTCAACCCGGACGAGCACCACCTCGCGCTGACGCTGGGGGATCTCCGGCCGGGCCGGGACGCCTTTGACGAGCCGGTTCTCCTGCGCGTCCACAGCGAGTGCCTGACCGGGGATATCTTCCACTCGTGCCGCTGCGACTGCGGGGACCAGCTCCACGCCGCGATGGCGCGCGTGCAGACCGAAGGCGTCGGCGCCATCGTCTACATGCGCCAGGAGGGCCGCGGCATCGGCCTGCCGAACAAGATCCGCGCCTACGGCCTCCAGGACCAGGGGCTCGACACCGTGGAGGCGAACGAGCGGCTGGGCTTTCCGGCCGACCTGCGGGACTACGGTCTCGGGGCGCAGATCATCGCCGACCTCGGCATCCGCCGGATGCGGCTGATGACCAACAACCCGCGCAAGGTGGCGGGGCTGCGGGGGCACGGCCTGGAGGTGATCGAGCGCGTGCCGCTGTCGCTGCCGCCCAAGGAAGCGAACCGGCGCTACCTGGCCACGAAACGCTCGAAGCTGGGGCATCTGCTGGACATCGGAAACGATTGACGGGAGGGACGGACGCATGGGCAGGACGCTGAGCGGTCACCTGACGGTGGAGAACCGGAAGTTTGCCCTCGTGGCGAGCCGCTTCAACGATTTCATCGTGCAGCACCTCGTCGACGGCGCCACCGACGCGCTGGTGCGCCACGGGGCCGACGCGGAGGACATCGACGTCGTCTGGGCGCCGGGCTCGTTCGAGATTCCCCAGGTCGCGCAGCGGGTGGCGGCCACCGAGCGCTACGACGCGGTCGTCTGCCTCGGGTGCGTCATCCGCGGGTCGACCCCGCACTTCGAGTACGTCTCCGCCGAGGCCGCCAAGGGCATCGCCCAGGTGGCGATGGCGACGCGCGTGCCGGTCAGCTTCGGCGTGCTCACCACCGACACCATCGAACAGGCGGTGGAGCGCGCCGGGACGAAGGCCGGCAACAAGGGCGCCGACGCGGCGCTGGCGGCCGTGGAACTCGTCAACCTGTACGACATCCTCTGAGCCCCGCGCCGGGGCGTTCCGCGGGGCGATCCGCGTGCGACCGGCGGACAAGCGAACGGAAGAACGCCCCATGCGCCCGCGCCCCCTGGCCCGACGACTCGCCATGCAGTACCTCTTCGCGCACGACCTGACCGGCGGGGACTGCGAAGCGCCGGAGGCGTTCCTCCGCGAACACGCCGACCGGGACGAGGTGGTGGCCTTCGGCGCGGATCTGGTGGACGCGGTGCTGCGCCAGCGCGACGCCGTCGACGAGATCCTCCGGACCCACGCCGCCAACTTCGCGCTCGAACGCATGGCCGCCGTCGACCGGAACGTGCTGCGGCTCGCCGTCGCGGAGCTCCTGCGCGGGGAGACGCCGTTCCGCGTCATCATCAACGAGGCGGTGGAGCTGGCGAAGAAGTTCGGCGGCGCGGACAGTCCGCGCTTCGTCAACGGCATTCTGGACGCGGTCGCCCGCAAGGGCGTCGGCCCGTGACGCGTTCGCCCGGAGCGCGTCCCCTGCAAGGAACCGACATGCCTCGAGACAGCGAACCCCGTTGTGACCTCCACACGCACACGAAGGCGTCGGACGGCTTTCTGGCCGCGCCGGAACTCCTGGCCGAGGCGCGCGGGGCCGGCCTGGCCGCCGTCGCCATTACCGACCACGACACGGTGAGCGGGCTGTCCGCCGCGCTGGCCGCGGCCGCGGATGCGGGGGTCGAGGTGGTGCCGGGGGTCGAGCTCTCCTGCGCGCTCGGCAGGGCGGAGGTGCACATCCTCGGGTACTACCCGGGCGACCCCGACGCCATCGAGGCCGCCTGCGCCGCCGTCCGCGAGCACCGCCACGTCCGCATGCGCGAGATGGTGGAGAAGGCGATGGGCCTCGGGCTGGGCGTAAGCTACGAAGAGGTCGCCGCCCTTGCCGAGGGCGAGTCGGTGGGCCGGCCGCACCTGGCGCGCCTCCTGGTCGACAAGGGGATCGTCCCTTCGATGCAGACCGCCTTCGACAGGTACCTCTCCGACGGGGGCGCCGCCTATGTGCCGAAGAAGCGCCTCACCGCCGCCGAGGGGATCGGGCTCATCCGCGACGCCGGCGGCGTGCCGGTGCTCGCCCACCCCGGCGTCAACGGCGTCGACAAGCACCTGGAGGCGATCCTCGACCTCGGCATTCGCGGGATCGAGGCGACCTACTCGATGCACACCGAGGGGCAGCGGGCGCGCTTCCTCGCCTTCGCCCAGCGGCACGACCTCGTCGTCACCGGCGGGAGCGACTACCACGGCGACCCGTCGCACGGGCGGACCCTCGGCGAGCCGTCGGTGCCGATGGAGCGGCTCGACGCGCTCAAGGCGGCGGCGGGCGTGGCGTAGCGGGTGCGTTCGACAGACGCGAAGCGTAAGGAAAGGAAGGACGCGATGGCCTGGAGCATGCTGGGGTCGATCCGGAAGGGGCTGGCGAAGACGCGGCAGCGCCTCGGCGGAGCGCTGGGGAGCGTGCTCTCCGGCCGGCGGAAGGTGGACGAGGAGTTCCTGGACGAGCTCGAGGACGCGCTCATCGCCTCCGACGTCGGACCGCGGCTGGCGACCGAACTCGTCGACCGCGTGCGCGCGGAATACAAGAACCGCCAGCTCGGCGAGGACGACGACCTCCTGGGCTTTCTCCGCGACGAGATCGAGGCGGGCCTGCGGCAGCACGAGTGCCCCATCATCCACTCCATGACCGGCCCGACCGTCATCCTCCTCGTCGGCGTCAACGGCACCGGCAAGACCACCACCGCGGCCAAGCTGGCGCGGCAGTTCCGCGACGAGGGGGAGAAGGTGATCCTCGCCGCGGCCGACACCTTCCGCGCCGCCGCGGGCGAGCAGCTCGACATCTGGGCCGACCGCCTCGGCGTGGAGGTGGTGCGCCACCCCGACGGATCGGACCCCGCGGCGGTGGTCTTCGACGCCTGCGACGCCGCGCTCGCCCGCGAGGCCGACGTCGTCATCATCGACACCGCCGGCCGGCTCCACACCAAAGAGAACCTGATGCGCGAACTGAAGAAGATCCGCGGCGTCGCGGAGAAGAAGATCGAGGGCGCTCCGCACGAAGCGCTCCTGGTCCTCGACGCCACCACCGGCCAGAACGCGCTGAGCCAGGCGAAGCTCTTCGCCGAGGGCGTGGGCCTGACCGGGCTCGTCCTCACCAAGCTCGACGGCACCGCCCGCGGCGGGGTCGCGATCGCCATCAACCGCGCGGTGGAGCTGCCGATCAAGCTGATCGGCGTTGGCGAAAAGGCGGAGGACCTGCTGGAGTTCGACCCCACCGAATATGTCGAAGCCCTCTTCGCCGAGCTCGAGATCGAGACCTTCGAGATCGAGGACGACGCCTGAGCGGCCAGGGCCTGTCCAGCGACAGACCGCGGCGGCGGGCCTCGTTGCAGCGTGGCGGCGTCCGCCTCCGGAAGTCCGCCATCCCGCTCTTTCCCCTTCACCACCGATAAGTCCGCAAACAGAACGCCGCCCCCGGGAACGGGAGCGGCGTCTGTGTTCTCGTGCGGGACGTGCTGGGCGATCAGGCGCCGCGGATGGCCTTGCGCATGGCGGCGATGTGGTCGGGCCCGGTGCCGCAGCAGCCGCCGATGATGCTGGCGCCGGCGTCGCGGAGGATGGGGGCCTTGGCGGCCATCTGCTCGGGCGTTTCCTTGAAGACGGTTTCGCCGTTTTCGATGACGGGCATGCCGGCGTTCGGCATGGCGATGATGGGCAGGTCCGGCTCGGCCGCCCGGATCTGGGCAATGATGTTCTTCATGTGGTCGGGCCCGGTGCCGCAGTTGGAGCCGAGGATATGCGCGCCGGCTTCCTTGAGGGCGGCGGCGAAGCGGTCGGGCGTCACGCCCATCATGGTCGCGTACTTCCCTTCTTCGACCTGGGGGTCGAAGGTGAAGCTGGTGAGGACGGTGAGGCCGGTGTTTTCGCGCGCGGCGCGGACGGCGACGGCGGCCTCTTCGACACCGGTCATGGTCTCGACGATGACGCAGTCGGCGCCGCCCTCCTCAAAGGCGACCATCTGCGTCTTGAAGGCCTCGTAGAATTCCTCTTCGGTCGCGGTCCCGTAGGGCTCCATGAATTCGCCCGTCGGCCCGGCGCTGGCGAGGACGTGCTGGTCGTTGCCGGCGACCTCGCGCGCGATGGCGGCGGCGGCGCGGTTGATCTCGGCGGCGCGGTCGGCGAGGCCGTAGTGGGCCAGCTTGTACCGGCTGCCGCCGAAGGAGTTGCACTCCACCAGGTCGCTGCCGGCGTCCTTGTAGGCTTGGTGGATGGCCTTTACGTCTTCGGGACGTTCGACGCACCAGAGTTCGGGGCAGGTGCCGGCTTCGAGGCCTTTCGCCTGAAGAAAGGTGCCCATCGCACCGTCGCAGAAGAGAATCTCGCCGCTCTGCAGTCGTTCGAGAATGCTGCGCATTCGCTCGTTCCTTTCGCGTCCGGGGTCGGAGAGGACCGCTGGGCCCGTCGGATGCCGACGGTTCGACCCCCATGCATACCCGATGGCTGCTGAGATGGCAAGGACGGAGCGCTTGACGCGACGCAACCAGCCGGTGAGCACGTTCGATCTGCCGGTTCCTGAAGACGGGCCCGGAGCCGGCGGGTGGCTGCTCCCGGTCTTGCCGGAACGCGAAGAAGGGGAAGGCGCCGCAGGCTGCGATGAACCTTCATCTTGACGGATGCGGTTTGCCGCTTGAAGATTGGATACAGGGCGAACACGACAGCCCTGGAGCAATGCCGAACAGGCAGCAGTCGTCGACGGCGGGCGCCCGGGAACCTGGCGGAAGGTCGCTTGCGGACCGATCTGTTGCCGGACAGATTAAGAATCTGTTTCCATACCTCGCGCGCTCGTGACTGCGTTCGGCGCGCTGCCTGGCGAGGCGCGAGGAGGAGGCATAGCGGGACGATGGTGACGACGAGCAACGAAGTCCAGGCGGTGCGCCGGACGCAGCCCTCCGGGTGGGCTGACGGGCGCATGTCTGCCGCGTTGCGGCGGCTCGACGATGTCCCGCATCGCCTTCGCCGCCGCGCCTTGCATCCACGCACCCGTCAGTCCCATCACGAGTGCGCGAGGTATTGAAACAGCTTCTAAGTGGAACGTCCCGCAAGTAGATGAACAAATTCGCCGGGCGCCGCCCTCATCCTAACCCCAATACGGTTCAGCTAAGCGGTGGCACGGCCATCTTGGCCGTGGAATCATGGGCTGGAAGCCCATGCCACGACGCACCGGTCGTCTTAACTGAACCGTATTGTCCCTAACTCTCTCCCAAAGGGAGAGGGAATGTTCACCAACTTGCGGGGCGCTGTACTAAGGGGCGAGTCGTGGACGAACGCATCCGGCGCAGGCAGACGGCCGAAATCACCGAGTACCACGTCTATCAGGCGATCGCGGAGCGTGAGCTGGATGCCGGCAACCGGGAGATCCTCCGGCGGATTGCGGAGGACGAGAAGCGCCACTACGAGTTCTGGGCGGGCGAAACCGGCGAACGGCCCGGTCCGGACCGCTGGACGGTCTGGAAGTACGCCTGGATCGCACGGATTCTGGGGAGGACCTCAGCCGATCGCTGCGCGGGTGTCGTGAACGTCTGGCGGAACGTGGTGGGGCGGGGCGCTCAGGCCTCCGCTTCGGCTTCCCACAGCCTCATGTGGCGGAGGTGCCGCAGCAGTTCCTCTTCGGCGAAGGGGATGGTGACGTAGCAGTCGCAGCCGCATTCCAGGCAGTCGATGATGGTGTCGATGGGCGAGTCGGTGTCGACCGCGATGATGCGCAGGGGCATGTTCTGTGCGCCGGCGCCAGTCTCCATCTGCCGCAGATGCTGGACCACGATGCGCCCGTCCCCGTCCGGCAGGTGGACCGCGACCGTGACGAGGTCGTATGCGTGGCCGCAGCGCGCCGCGTCTTCGACGCACCTGACCGCCTGCTGGCCATCATTCGCCGTATCGACGGTGATGGCATAGGGCCGCATTCGCTGGCAAAGCTCGTCCCGGTTGCTGGTGTCCCCGTCCACAACAAGAACACGCATTGCATTCCCCCCAGTCCAAAACGATGGATGTGCTCTGTCTCCATGCCCCTCAGGCCGCTCTCCCGCAGCGGCCGGGATTGGGACATTCTTCTTTCGATGCCAGAACGAGTCAATTCAATGAATCGAAAAGGTGCTCCAGGCAATACGGGTATTATAGCATAGCGAGCGTCGGTAGGCTGGAAATTCAAAAATAGTTTGATGAAAAGTTGCAACGTATTGTCATTGCGCAGATTGGGCTTGGGCGCCGTCAGGGTCTGGGTCGCGGCAGAGGCCTGGAAAGACATGCGGAGAAGGAAGCGCTTTACGAAGAAGATTGAGACAGTCGTGTCGGTATTGAGAAAGAAAGCGAAATGGGAACGTGGTATGCATAAACGGTTCCAGGCGAGTCAACCAGGTCCGGAATTTGGACACAATCGAAGGGTGATGCATGCGTTACGTTGACAAGCCATTTGCTAACCGATTGGCATGGAACGGGTTGCCCTCATCCCGGAATGCTGCTTGCACCCGACCAATCGAGCAGGCACAAAGCGGATTCCGAAAAAGATGCGCAAAAAGTAAAAATCAAATTGACGCATTGCTCCGCATGACGTATCGTCCGAAGGTAGACCGCGCATGCTTTTCACTCGGCAAATGCCGCGTTCGTCGGCGCTCAGCATTCTGCACTTCGCGCGCCCGCCTGTCCGGGGCAACACCCCGATGGGCCTGCAACCTGTATGTTTCGAACAAGATTCCTGGGTGTGCCGGGGGGGGAACCGATGACGCGCGAGGGGCAGGGTGAGATGCGCGACGTACGGCGTCTGGTCATGCTGGTCGACGACAACACCGAGACCCTGTCGACCTACCAGGCCATCCTCTCGGAGGAAGGCTTCGAGGTGCAGACGGCGGCGAGTGCCGAGGAGGCGCTGGGCCGCCTGCGGGGCGACGGTTGCAAGGTGGTCATCAGCGACTACCGCATGCCCGGCGAGCTGAACGGCCTCGACCTCCTCAAGCGCCTGCGCAAGGACGACCCGAACACCGACTTCATCATGCTGACCGGAAAAGGCACCATCGAGTCCGCGGTCGAAACGCTGAAGGAAGGCGCGTTCGACTTCCTCACCAAGCCGGTCGACCCCGACATCCTCATCGCCACGCTGAGGCGCCTCTTCGCCTACCGCGAGCTCGAGAGCGAGAACCGTCGCCTGCGGGCGGACCTGCTGGAGCGCGAGGGCGTGAGCCCGATGGTGGTGGGCCCGTCCGAGGCGATGCGCCGGGTGCTGGCCACCGTGCACGCGGTCGCGCCGCTGACCACCTCCATCCTCATCCGCGGCGAAAGCGGCACCGGCAAGGAGGTGGTGGCCGACGAGATCCACCGTCTCAGTCCGCGCATGGGGGCGCCTCTCGTCAAGGTCAACTGCGCGGCGCTCCCGGAAAACCTGCTGGAGAGCGAGCTCTTCGGCCACGAGAAGGGTGCGTTCACCGGGGCCACCGGGCGGCGGATCGGCTACTTTGAAGAGGCGCACGGCGGCACCGTCTTCCTGGACGAGATTGCCGAGATGACCCCGCTCCTCCAGGCGAAGCTGCTGCGGGTCATCCAGGAGCGGACCATCCGCCGCGTCGGCGGCAACCAGGACGTAACCGTCGACGTCCGCATTCTCTGCGCGACGAACAAGGATCTGGAGGTCGCGGTGGCCGACGGCTCGTTCCGCGAGGACCTGTACTACCGCATCAACGTGGTCCAGATTGTCCTGCCTTCCCTGCGTGAGCGGCGCGAGGACATTCCGCTGCTCGCCGAGGTGCTGGAGCGCCGGGCGGCGGTGCGCCTGGGCATCCCGCCGCGGGGGCTGTCGCCGGAGGCGCTGGCGAAGCTGCAGACGCTGGAGTTCCCCGGCAACGTTCGCGAGCTCATGAACCTCGTCGAGCGTGCAGCCATCTTCGCGCGCGGGCCGCGCATCGAGGAGGAGGACATCCGCGCCGACGGCAGCCTGCCGGTCATCCCCGTCCCGGAGGAGGCACTCCGGTTGCCGCCCGTCGAAGGTGCGCAGGACGCCGTCCCGCTTCCGGAAGAAGGGGCCGATGCGCCGGTCGACGGGGAGGGGACGGTCCGCCTCGACGGCATGAGCCTCGAGGATCTCGAACGCGAGGCCATCCGCCAGTCGCTGGCCCACACGGGCGGGAACATGCAGCAGACGGCGCGGCAGCTCGGCATCAGCCGCTCGACCCTGTACAGCAAGGTGCGCAAGTACGGCATCACGGGAGCGGGCCGGGACGACGACGCGGAGTAAAGGGGCGCCGCACGGTCGGGGGCAGCGTGTGCCGCGGAGCGAACAAACGGAGACGGGAGGGCGCCATGGCGTACCGTGAGGCGGACCAGGGCAACGTAGGGACTGTCTGCGAAAGCGAGGCCCGCTACCGGACCCTGGCGCGACACTTTCCCAACGGGGCGGTGATTCTCTTCGACCGTGAATTGCGCTACCGCCTGGTCGACGGCGCCGGCCTGCCCGAGGTCGGGCTGAACCGGGACCAGATGGAAGGACGGCAGATTCGCGAGGTCTTTCCTGCCTGGGTCTGCGACGTGCTCGAGCCGCAGTACCGCCGCGCCCTCGCCGGCGAGGAGGTCCACTTCGAGATGGACTTCCGCGGCGAGACGTTTGAAGTTCGCGTGGCCCCCGTCCGCGGCGAAAGCGGCGACATCCCCTACGGCCTGGTCATGACCCAGCGCGTCACCGAACGCCGGCAGACCGAGCGGGCGCTCCGGGAGAGCGAAGCCCGTTACCGGGTCCTGGTGGAGAGCATTGCCGACGCTGTCTTCGTGCTGGACGAGGCGCTTCGTTTCGTCCTCATCAATGACGCCGGAGTCCGCTTTGCCGGCAAGCCTCGCGGGGCGATTCTCGGTCAGCCGCTGGATGCCGCGTTTCCCGACATTCGTTCGACCCCGTTTCTCGCCGCGTTCGAAAAGGCGATGCGCACGCGCCGGCTGGTGCAGGTGGAAGGCTGCTACGAGCACGAGGACGGCCGGGAGTGCTGGTACGAGGTGCGGATCCACCCGGCGCCGGAAGGCGTCCTCTGCATCGCGACCGACGTCAGCAGACGCCACGAGGCCGAGGAGGCCCGCCGTTCCCGCGAGGAGAAGCTGGAACAGGCCGTCAGCCAGCGCGCCGGCGAACTGGCCGAACGCGAGCGCTATTTCCGGACGCTCTTCGAAGCCAGCCCGCTTGGCATCGTGCTTCTTGACATTGACGGGCACATCCGCGACTGGAACCAGCGCTGGCTCGACTTCCTGCGGATTCGGAAAGAGAATGCGCTGCAGGGGCATGCCTTCACCCCGTTCGTGCATCCGGACAGCCGTCGGGACTGGCAGGGCCTCCTTCGTCAGGCGTCGGACGACGATTCCGCCTCCGCCGTTCGGGAACTCATTTATGACCGCGCTGACGGGGTGGGCGTCTGGGGCAGGACGACCCTGCGCTTCATCCGGGACGACAACCTCGGCGGCAAGGCCATGCTCGCCATGGTCGAGGACATCGACGAGCACGTGCGCACCGAGGATCGGATGACGATCCTCCAGGCCGAGCTCCGCCAGAGCCAGAAGCTCGAAGCCGTGGGGCTGCTGGCGGCCGGCGTTGCGCACGACTTCAACAACCGCCTCGGCGTTATCTTCGGGAACGTCTACCTGTTGAAGAAGCGTTTCGGGGACGACGATCAGGCGGTCGCGTGGCTCGAGACCATCCTCTCCGCGTCCCGGCAGGCGGCGGACCTGACCGGACGCCTCCTGGACTTCAGCCGGAAGGACGAGACTGCGCTCGGGCCGGTGGACCTGGACGAGATCGTGCAGAACGTCGCGGTGCTCCTGGAGCACAGCATCGACAAGCGGATCCGGATCTGGGTCGATCTTCGCGCGGACGAGGCGTGGGTGCATGGCGACGCTTCCCAGTTGCAGAACATGGTCTTCAACCTTGCGGTAAATGCCGCGGACGCCATGGGAGACGGCGGCGATCTGGGTCTGACCGTGGAGGAGGCCGACTGTCCGGCAACCATGAAAGATGAGGAGCATGAGGATCGGGAGGCGGGGCGCCGCTGCCTCCGCATCACCGTCAGCGATACCGGCAACGGTATCGACCCGGACGTCCTCCCGCTCATCTTCGACCCGTTCTTTACCACCAAGCGGGCCGAGAAGGGGACCGGGCTCGGTCTTGCGGCCGTGCTCGACACGGTCCGGGCGCACCATGGACACGTCGACGTGCAAAGCAGTCCCGGAGAGGGGAGCACCTTTCATGTCTTCCTGCAGCGCATCGCAAAGGGCGAGGCCGAGAGCGCGCCGTCCGCGGCTCCGGCCCTGGAAGGCAGCGGCCGCATCCTCATCATCGACGACGAACCGGACATCCTCGACGTGGTGAACGAATCCCTGCAGGCCTCCGGCTACGAGGTGGAGTGCTGCGCCTGCCCGCACGAGGGCATCCGGCGGTACCGCGAGGGACCGGAGCGCTTTCAGCTTGTTCTCCTCGACATGGTGCTGCCGGAGATGAACGGCCTGCAGGTCTTTCAGGCGCTGAAGGAGGTCGACCCGGATGCGCGGGTGCTGGTCACCTCCGGTTACCTGGCCAGCGGCACCATCCAGGAAGTCGTGGACGCCGGGGCGATTGGTTTCCTCAAGAAGCCCTACGACATCAACGAACTCCTGCGCACCATCAGCGAAGCGATGCCGTACTGACCGGAGGCAGCAGCATCGCTTCTGCCGGGACACAGCGAACGCGCCGCCTCCGCCGCGCGCCTCGCTGCCGTCCACCGCCCACGTGGATGGGGCGCTTCATCGCTTCACCCCGTCCCACAATTCCGCACCTGCCGCTCAGGACGCGACTCCCAGGGCCGCTGGCTTTTTGGGTTGGCAATCCTGCGGAGGGCAGGTACGATCCCCATAGCGATCAGCAGATAAGGAACGCGCCCCGGCAGAGAGCTCCGGGGTGATCGTGGGTGACAGCCGCGGGGGCACGGGGCGATGGAGCAGGACGTAGTCATTACCGGCATCGGCGCGATCTCCGCCTACGGGCCGGGCCTCCAGGCGTTGCTGCAAGGCGTGCGCGAACGGCGAAGCGCCATCGGTGATCTCACCCTCTTCGAGCCCCCGGCCGGGTATGAGCGCGCTGCCGAAGCGCCCGACTTCGACCCCGCCGGCGCGCTCTTCTCCACGCAGCCGTACCTGGACCGCACCACCGCGCTCGCGGTGGTGGCCGCCCGCGAGGCGCTGGACGCGGCGGGGCTTGTGCTTCCGGTGGCCGAGGACGCGGACGCGCCGGTCGGCCTCTGCTTCGGCAGCGCCTGGGGGTGCATGGAGAGCGTGCTCCGCTTCAGCGAGCCCCTCCTCGCCGGCAAACCGAAGACGGCGCAGGGGCTCGTCTTCACCCACAGCTTCCCCAACAGTCCCGCCAGCGTCATCGCCATCGAGTTCGGCCTGCGCGGCTACGCCACCGTGGCGGCCGGCGGGCGCCTGGCCGGACTGCGCGCGCTCGAGGAAGGGGCCGCCGCCATTGCCGAAGGGACCGCGCAGTGCGTTCTGGTGGGCGCGGCCGAAAGCCTGAGCGAACCCGTCTTCGCCCACCGGGCCGCCGCCGGCGAGTTCACGTCCGGCGCACCCAGGCCCCTGCAGGCGGATGCGGACGGAACGCTTCCGGGCGAAGCCGCGGTCTTCTTCGTGCTGGAGCACCGGGCGCATGCGCGGCGGCGCGAAGCCCGCATCCTCTCGCACCTCTGCTGCTGCGACCTGCATGTGCCCGACACGCCGCCGCCGGTGGAGCACCGCACCGGGATGGTCTATGCCTGTGCGCCGGGCATTCCCGCCGTCGATGCCCGGGAACGGGCCGTGCTGGACCGCGTCGGCATTCAGAGTGCGCCGAGCCTGGTTCCGCTTCACGGCGATGCGCTGTCGGTCAATCCGCTGCTGGCGCTGGCGGTGGGGATCGGCCGCGGCGAGGCCGCGACGAGTGTCATCCAGGCGTCGGAGGACGGCGAGGGCATGGCGCGCGCGGCGCATCGACTGGCCGACGCGGTCTGCACGAAGGATGCGCTGGAACGCGCGCGTGAGCAACGCAACCAATCCGGCCGTCCGCTGGCCGACATCCTCATCGAGATGGGCTACCTGACGAAAGCGGATCTGCAGAACGGAACCCTGCGCGCACTGGAAGAGCTCGACGTCATCAGCGACCTCGACGGGCGCACGATTCCCGCTTCGGTCATCGAGCGCGTCCCGCCGCTCCTCGCGCACGTGCACCGGGTTGTTCCGGTGGCCTATGCCGACGGTGTCCTGACCGTGGCGATGACCGGTCCGCCCAATCCGCACGCCATCGAAGACGTCGCGAACCTGCTGGACTGTCGGGTCCGTGTGGTTCTCGCGCCGCCGGATCAGATCGCGCGGGCCCTGGAACGGCACTACCCGGACGGTCCCGGCCCGTGGCGGGGTGCGCCGGATTTCCAGGAATAGCGGCCGTCCAACGGACGGAACGAATGCCAGGATCCACCGGCAAGGCCGGGTGCGGAAAGGATGGGGAGACGGGGATGAGCAATCGGCGACAGAGCGCACGTCATCGCAACAGCACCATTGTCAGCCGCATGGCCGGACTCTCCCTGCAGGAGACCCTCGCGCGCGAGGCCCCGGTGGAGGAGTGGGTCCGCTTCGACAGCGAGGGCGAGCGCGTGCACGGCATGCTCTATCTGCCGGCCGAGACGCTCTGGCCCTGCCCGGCGGTGGTCGGTGCGCATGGATTCACGGGCAGCCGGAACGCGGACCAGCGGCTCTTCCCGTGGCTCGGCCGGGCCCTGGCCAACCACGGCATCGCCGTTCTCAACATTGATTTCCGTGGCAGCGGCGAAAGCGAAGGCGCCTTCGAGGACATGACCGTCGCCGGCGAGGTGGCCGACGCCCGCCGCGCGCTCGACTGCCTGGCCGCCGACGAGCGCATCGACGCCGGCCGCCTCGGCATGACGGGCCACAGCCTGGGCGGCTTCGTCTCGGTCTGTACGGCCGCCGAGGACGACCGCGTCCGCGGCCTCGCGCTCTGGGCTGCTGTCGGCCCTTCGGACGAGGTGCTCGCCCGGCTCGACCCCGAGGCCGAGACCCGCACGCGGAACGGCTGGGACGTCGGCGGCCTCGAGGTGAGCCAACGCTTCCTCACCGCCTTCCGGGCCATCGACATCGCCGAGCGGTTTGCCGCCAGCGACTGCCCCGTCCTCGTCCTCCACGGGGATCAAGACCCGTCCGTTCCGCCGGAGCACGCGTCCTTCTACGCCGGCCGCGCCGCCGAGGCGAAGCGGTCGTGCTGCCTGCGGATGCTCCCCGGCGCCGACCACTGCTTCCGCAGCCTCGAGGCCCGCGCCGACGTGATCGGGACCACCCTCAGCTGGTGGATGGAAATCTTCGGCGCCGGCGAAGGCCTTCCCCCCGACGCCTGAACCACCCGCAGGCATCCCGGACGGACACGCCCCGACCGCTGTCGGACAACCCCATTTCGCCGTATCGGCCGGCCCGCCCTTTCGTGTGCCACCACCGAACCGGACGGCGATCGCCGTCACGGACCCGAACGAAGGAGACCCTTCATGGCAAAGAAGCAGGACATCCTTGGCGCCACCATCGACGCCGGCCTCAGGCACTGGCAGATCCTCCAGCGCGGCCCGGACAACAACGCCAGCGTGCAGCTCTCCGGCCACTGGAAAGCCCCGCAGCCAGCAAAGCGCAAGCGCGTCCTCGTCCGCGTCATGAACGAGACCACCAACGAACCGGTCGCCACCCGCCTCGACTGGACCCCCGCCACGACGCGCAAAAACGGCACGTGGAGCCTGACGCTCAGCAACATCCCCGCCGGCGGGCTCTACCGCGTCGAGACCTGCCTCAACCTCGACGACGGGCCGGTGGAATGGAGCGCGCGAGGGGACATGGTGCATCACGTCGGGGTGGGCGACGTCTGGCTCATCCTCGGGCAGAGCAATGCGGAAGGGCATGGCAAGACACCGGTTTGCGACCCGCCGGAGCCGGGGACGCACACGTTCCACGCCTCCGGATCGTGGCGGATGGCGGCGCACCCGCTCGGGGACAGCACCGGGACGCGGTACCCGGCCAACCGCCTCGGCAGTAACCCCTCGCACAGCCCGTGGCTTGCGTTTGCGCGGCGGCTGCGGGCGGAGCTGGGCGTGCCGATCGGGCTCATCCCGGCCAGTCTGGGCGGGTCTCCTCTTAAACAATGGAACCGCAAGGAGATAGGCGATCTCTTCGAGAACATGCTGCGGATGGTGGCCGACGCCGGCGGCGGGGTCAGCGGCGTGGTGTGGTACCAGGGCGAGTCCGATACCGGGCCGGAAGATCGGAAGACGTATCTCAAGCGGTTCCGGTCCTTTGTGACGGACCTCCGCAAATCGCTCGGCGTCCGCTCGCTGCCGGTCATCACCGCGCAGCTCAACCGCTACGTCGGCGCGGAGACCATGACGGAAACCGGCGACGGCTGGGAGGAGATGCGGGAGACGCAACGTCAAGCGGCAAAGCGAATTGCGAACGTCTACATCGTCAGCACCCTCGATCTCGGCCTCGCCGACGGCATCCACAACGACAGCAGCGGCAACCTGACCATCGGCGAGCGCATGGCGTCGGTAGTCCTTGGTGCGCTTCAGGATAGGGATGTGAAGTGGCAGCATCCGGACTGCACGTCCGCAAGGCTGGTGAGGAAGAACCAGGTGGAGCTGACCTTCGCTAACGTACAGGGGCGCTTGCACTTCGAGAACAATCTGCCCGGCGGGATCCCCTTCGCGGTGCGGGATGCGGAGGGGGAGATTGCGGTGACGGGCTGGACGCTGCGGGGGCGCGACCGGATGCGGCTGAAGCTGGCGCGGACACCGGGGAAACGCGCGTCGGTGACGGGTGCGCCGACCGGGTATCCGCCGATGGTGGTGCCATTCGACGTGCCTGGCTACCGGCCGATGCTGGCGTTTACCGAGCGGATCCGGACGGCGTGAAACTGCGGTCAACGGGCGGATCCGGAGGGGGGTATGGGCGTGACAGAGGGGGGGTACGGACGTCACGCGTGGTCGTTTTGCTTTGAAATGCAGAAAGGTGCTGCAGCATGAAGCCATTTCACCCGGAAATGTCGGATGCGGAACGAAAGCGAATGGGACTCCTGCGCCAGCGCGACGGGGCGACCTGCGTGCGGCTGGGGGTGACGGGCGGAGCGGTCCCGGCCGCGGGGCTCCGGGCGGCGGCGGAGGCGGCGGAGCGCTTCGGGACCGGGGCGGTGCACCTCACCACGCGGCAGACGATCGAGATCCCCGGCGTGGCCGAAGCCGACCTGGGCGAAGCGCTGGACGGGCTCGTGGCCGCGGGGTGGTCGACGGCGGCGGGCGGGCCGCGGGTGCGGGCGGTGGTGGCGTGTCCGGGGGCGGCGTGGTGCCGGTTCGGGCTGGTGGACGGGCAGGCGCTGGCGGAGCGGGTGGCGGCACATGCCCGGTCACGGGGGGATCTGCCGCACAAGTTCAAGATCGCGATTGCGGGCTGCCCGAACGGGTGCGCGAAGCCGGTGGAGAACGACTTCGGCCTGCTCGGGAC
>CAZKKD010000022.1:20615-21011 GCA_964553265.1 uncultured Planctomycetales bacterium
CACGGTGGGCGGGCGGATGGGGCGGCTGCCGCGGCTGGGGGACCGGCTGCCGGTAGAGATCGACGCGACGCCGGAGACGGTGCTGCGCATCCTGGACGCGGTGCTCGATTGGTACGCGGCGCACGGGGAGGCGAAGGAGCGCTTCGGCGCCACGCTGGACCGGCTGGGCGTGGACGCGCTGGAGCGGGCGCTGGAAGCGGCGTGCCCGGACCTGCTGTCGGTGTAACGGGGCGGAGCGGGTGAGGGCGCGCGGATGGGCTTGACTGCTGGACCTTGATCGCCTTCGGCGCACGGATTGACGAGCAATCCGTGCCACCCTATGAATAGGAAACCAAGGGACAATAGAGGGTAGCGCGGATTGCTTGCAATCCGTGTTGCGGAGCAATGGAAGGTGGG
>CAZKKD010000023.1:0-20942 GCA_964553265.1 uncultured Planctomycetales bacterium
GCACCAACGACAAACGCCACTTCGGGGCGCTGGTCGAGCGCGCCTGGGCGTACCTGCGCGAACGGGGCGGCTCGGACCCGCAGACCGAAGCGTACGTTCTCGGCGCCTACATGCGAGGTCGCGAGACCGACCGGGCGAAGGCGTTTCTGCAGGACTACCTGCCGCGGCTGGCGAAGCGGCCCTTCCCGGCGCGCCTGGTTGCGCTCCAGCACCTCCTTGGCCAGATGCCGCGTGAGGACAAGGAAGCGCTGGAGGCCCTGCACCGCGGCAAGCTGGTGGTCGAGCAGATCCTCCCCGCCATCGAATCGGCGCCCGAAAGCTTTCGCGGCGTGGGCTCGATCCGGCAGGAACTGGTGGAGGAGATCAACCGCCTCTGCGGCTGGGACGGGAACGAGGCGGTCCGCACCGCGGCCCTGCGGGCGGCCCGGCAGATCGGGGCGATGCTGGCGGGCGGCGCCCGGTACGAGGGGCACTCGGGCTTCCTGCTCTTCGACCTGGGGCGGCGGCTGGTGCGGGACGCGCTGACGCGCGAAGCGCCGGCCGACGCCGCGGTGGCGGTCCGGATGCTGGTGGCCGAACTGGCCGACAACCGCGAACGCGACCGCGTCTACCGCGAGCGGCTGGTGGGCCTCTGCGACGAGCTCAGCGAGGGCGGGGCGAACGAGCTGGCCTTCCTCCTCTCCGACGGTGCGCTCCGCAACGGCAACCCCGACGAGCACGCCGGCAAGGTGCTGGCGATGGCGAAGGCACGCTACGCGCGGGACCTGAACCTGATCGGCGTGGCGGAGAATCACCCGGCCTATCCCCTGCACAAGGCCCAGCACGAATTGATGCTGGAGCACGAGGAGGAGGCCTGGCGCCTGACGCGCGGGAAGCTGAACCTGCTGCCGAAGGAGTGGGTCAACCTCGACCCGGCCTACTGCGTCTGGGCGCTGGAGCAGATGCGCCGGCAGCGGGTGCTGGACGCGGGGCTGGAGTTCGCCCTGACGATGCTGCTGCAGGAGGAGCGCCTGGAGCCGGAGACGGCGGCGCGCATCTACCTGGTCAAGGGCGACATCTACCGCGACATGCGCAACTTCGAGGCCGCGCGTGCGGAGTACGTTTCCCTGCAGAGCCGCCGGCGCTACGCGCAGACCGAACCGGGCGAGCGCGCCACCTACCGGCTGATCGAGCTCATGCTGCAGACGGGCAACTACGCCGGGGCCGAGCAGCACATCGAGCCGCTCCTGGAGTCCGGCGACCTCGCCGTCCAGGCCGAGGGCTACTTCTATCTCGCCGAAGCGGCGTTCGCGCGGGAGGAGTACGCGGTCTGCCGCGAGTACCTGATGGAATGCTTTCAGCGCAAGGCCCACCACCCGGAGGGGCGCATGCTGGAAGGCAAGCTGCGGCCGCACCTGCCGCGGATGCTGGACGTCACCCGGGTCAAGGTGGGCCGCGAGACCGACAAGACCGTGGTCGTGCCCGGGCACGAGCTCGTCGTCCAGCTCCAGGACCGCAACCTGGCGGTCGTGAAGGGGAACAAGGCCATCCCCGTTCTCGTGCGCACCACCGTTACCGGGGACGAGGAGCGCATCGAGCTCCACGTTTCGCCCGGCGAGAAGAACGTCTTCTCCGGCAGCGTCGCCACCGGTCTCGGCGAGGCGCAGCCGGGCAACTTCACCCTGGAGGTGAGCGGCCGGGACGCGATCGAGTATGTCATCGATCCGGCGTTCCAGAAGGCGAACGACCTCGACTACGGTCCGAAGCGGATGGAGGTGCGCAGCAACGCGCGCCTCAGCGCCAGCGCCGGCGAGATCCTGACCCCCGAGGAGGAGCAGCAGCGGGAGATGGAGCGCCAGATGCTGGCGATGAGCGAGGACGAGCAGAGCCGCCGTTTCGCCGGACGCGACGGGCGCACCGTCCGCCCGGGGAGCCCGGTCTATGTGCAGGTGAGCGACGCGGACCGGGACGTCTCGGCCGAGGCGGACACGGTGCGGGTCTCGCTGGAGACGACCTCGGGGGACCGACTGGACGAATTTGTCCTCACCGAAACGGGGCCTCACACCGGCATCTTCCGCGGGGAGGTGCCGACGAACGTGCCGTTCCCGCGCGCCGAAGCGTCGGACACCGAGGAGGGCCTCAGCCCGATCTCGGTCATCAACAAGACGAAGAACGAGCCGTGGCGCAGCCTGCCCGACGGGAAGAAGCCGAAGTGGATCGAGGTCGACACCATGTCGAGCTACGCGGTCGCCTCGGCGTCGATCGCCCTGCCGGCCCCGGAGGAGATCCGCCGGGCGCGGCTGCTGGGCGCGCTGGCGGAGGAGGACCGCATCGAGCTGGCGGTCTTCCCGCAGCAGGAGGACGTGGCGCTGGGCGGCGCGACGCTGCGCATCGCCGGCGACCAGGCCGGCCACCGCGCCTGGCAGATCCGCCGGCACGTCGCCCGCCTCGGCGGCGAACGCGCGCGCATCCAGGCGCCGACCTTCGACCGCCGGGAGAGCACCCACGGCAAGCGCAACTACTGGCTCAGCTACCGCATCCGCGCGGCCTTCCACCTGCCGGAAAACCGCGTTCTCGAGCTCCGCTTTCTCCAGAAGCCCTCGCCGCACAACTGGCAGCATGCGTACCTCTCCATCGACGGCGAGGAGGTGCTGGGCGGCGTGGTCAACGGGCAGACCGTCAAGCGCAGCCGCCCGGTCAGCCTCTCGGCCGGGGGGCACTGGCTGGAGATCCTGGTGCGGGACCACTGGCAGCACGGCGCGGTGGAGGTGGGCTACCGGCGGGAGGACGGCCAGTTCGCGCCCCTGCCGACGGAATGGTTTGATCCGGAAGCCCGGCCGGCGCTGGCCGAGTTCCTGCGCCCGAAGGGGACGATGGAGCGGACGGAGACCGGCTTCGCCGCCACGCTGGATGCGCCGCAGCGGTTGCGCCGCCTGCGCTGGGTGTTCGAGGATTTCGCCGGCAATGCGGTGGCGGTCGACGGCATGACGGTGACCGATGCGGACGGGCAGCAGATCATCCCGGTCGAGACCGACTTCGCCATGGGCAAGACCAACGAGACGCTCGAGATCAGCCCGGGCGACCACATCCAGGTGCGTTATGCCGACGACCTGCGCCTGGGGAATGCGCCCCCGGAGCTGGGGCAGACGCTGAACAGTTCGTACTACAACGGCTCGATCCTCCTGGCCAACGAGGAGATCTACACCGAGGGCGACCGGCGCACCATCCGGTACGAGGCCGCGCGCCGCTGCCGGATCGGCGACCAGTTGAGCATCCTCGTCACCGACTGGGACGAGGACCTGACCGACGAACGCGATCGCGTGGACGTGGTGGTGGAGACGAGCGCCGGCGAGCGCCTGGAGCTGAAGGCGCTGGAGACGCATTACTGGGATCAGCGGGACGACCGCTGGCACCGCCACGCCGGGGCCTTCATGCAGATTCTGAAGATCGGCAAGGAGACGAAGGGGCACACCATCAAGGTGACGCCCGGCGACACCATCTTCGTGCGCTACCTCGACCGGGAGAACACCAAGCCCGGCATCCCGGTCGAGCGGGAGTACTCGGTGGCGGAGGCCGGCCTCGGGGAGCCGCGCGTGACCGTGTACGCCACGCGGACCCGCCTGGTGGAGGACACGAGTCCCGAAGCGCGCGCACGCCTGGACCGGATGCGGGCGCGGGGGCGGGACGTGGAAGGGCGGAAGATCTGGCGCGAGCAGGTTCTCGCCCGCCATCCGCACGTCGAGCCGAACGACAAGCAGAAGGACATCGCCCCGCCCCTGCGGGAGAGCGAGGACGGGGCGCTCTTCGTCAGCATCAACGCCCCCATCCTCTTCGAGATCCAGTACCCGCGCATGGCGCTCAACAGCGGCAGCGTCTACCGCATCGGCGCGGTGGCCGCCTCCGAACTCGCCGCCGCGAAGCAGGAGGGGCGCGAGCCGCGCATCACCGAGACGCCGCTTTACCTGGAGGACCTGGGTGAGCGCGCCCGGGAGAAGGGCTACGAGCCCTACCTGATGCGCCCCATGCGGCTCTCGGAGGAGGACATCCTGCGGGACGGGCTCTTCGCGGGCGTGCTCCGCCTGCAGATGGGCAGCCCCGGCGACGAGCCGGACGAGCTGGTTGTTCTGGAAAACCTGGAGTTCCGACCCCCCGCCTGGCGTGACCGGAAGGGCGACGCCAACCGCGTGCCCACCGTCGTCGTCAACGGCGCCGACACCGTGCACCTGCTGGTGCGCGACGATGCGGGAGAGACCGTGGAGACGGTGAAGCTGCGCCTGCTCTCGGACGCGCGGCTGGAGCTGATGGACGACTCCTTCACCGTCCGCAAGCCCGCCATCCACCTGGGGGAAAGCTTCCACCTGCGGCTGACCGATCCGGACCACGACCAGTCGGAAGGCCTCGACACCGTGACCGTGGCGGTGACCGCGGCCTCGGGGGATCGGCTGGACGTGGAGCTGGTGGAGACGCTGCCGCACAGCGGGGTCTTTACCGGGCACGTCCGCCCCGCCTTCTTCGGCGAGGACGAAGAGCAGGGCCCCGGCGCCGCGCCGGCCGAGGGCGCCCCCGCCGCCGCCGCACCGGCAGACGCAACGGAAACCGCCGAAGCGCCTGCGGATGCGACCGCGAAGGAGGCCGCAGCGGACCCGGCGGCTGGCGTCGCCGCAAACGCGACCCCCGACGGGCCGGATCCGGCCGACGACGAACTGGAGGTGCGCTTCGGGGACGAGGTGCTCTTCGCGTTCCGGGACGACCGGACGCTGCGCGGCGAGGAGGCGCTGGACGTCCGCGTCGAGGGGCGCATCCACCAGGGCTTCAACGGGCGGCAGGCCGGTTTCACCAAGCGGTTCACCGACCCGGAGATGGCGGTGAAGACCCGCTTCCTCACCGCCGAGGCCCTCTTCGAGATGGCGAAGGAGCACCGCAACCTCGGCAAGACCGACGTCGCCGACGAGGAGATCGCCCGCGGCAAGCGCATCCTGGAGGAGGCGCTCCGGGATTATCCGAATACCTCGCTCGTCTCCCAGGGCGAGTTCCTGCTGGCCAACCTCGCGCAGGAGCTGCAGAAGTACCCCGAGGCGATCGGGCGCTACCGCAACGTCATCAACACCTGGCCGGACAGCGAGTTCGCGCCGCGTTCGCAGTTCAAGATGGCGCAGTGCCTGGAGAAGATGGAGAACTACGAGCAGGCGACCGAAGAGTACGTGCGGCTGACCTACATCTATCCCGACCATCCCCTGGTGGCGGAGGCGACCGCGCGGCTGGGCAACTACTACTACAAGGCGAAGAACTACGACGTCGCCGGCAAGATCTTCTACCAGTTCCAGGAGAAGAACCCCGAGCACCGGCTGGCCAGCCGGGCGCTCTTCCTCGCGGCGCAGTGCGAGATGAAGCTGCGCAATTTCCACGAGGCCATCGCGCGCTTCGGCAAGCTCATCGACGCCTACCAGGAGGAATCGGACGTGCGCGCCGAGGCCATGTACTGGATGGGCGACTGCTACCACAACGTGAACGACTACATGAACGCCTACCGGACCTTCAAGAGGCTGACCTGGGACTACCCGGAGACGAAGTGGGCGAAGATTGCCCGCGGGCGCCTGACCGAAGAGGCGTACTCCCGCATCGAGGACTGAACGGCGCGCCGCCGCCCCGGCGACGGGCGCCCGCATCGTGACGCACCACGAGGGAGGTGGACCCATGCGACACCGATTTCGACGACCGCTTCGCACGTTGCTGCTGGGCGCGCTGGTGGTCCTGATCGCGGCGGCCCCGGCGCATGCCCGCGCGTGGGACTGGGCGCTGTCGGACGCGCAGTACAAGGCGCTCAACAACTTCCAACGCGCGCAGTACGACCGCGCCGCGAAACTGGTGAAGGAGAAGCAGTACAAGGCCGCCGCGGCGGAGTTTGAAAAGTTCAAGGTGCAGTTCGGCGCCACCCTGCCGAAGGAGATGCTCGCCTACGTCATCTTCATGCGCGGCTACTGCCTGCACCACGCCAAGTTCCGCAACGAAGCCATCAAGGTCTACCAGGAGGTGCTGGACTACTTCGGCGACACCATCGACGCCGGCGCGCCCGCCCTCTACTACATGGGGGTGGCCTACCTCGACAACGGGGACACGCGCGACGGCATGGAATGCATGCTGGAGATGGTGGAGGACCCGGACTACTCCAAGCACCCCCTCGCCGCCGGTGCGCTCAACCGGCTGGCCGATAACCACTGGCGCAACGAAGAGAAAGAGCAGGCCATCGCGTACTGGAAGCGGGTGGTGGGCTTCTGGAGCGTCAACCCGCACCATGCCCGCGACGCGTTCGAGAAGGTGACCCGCTATTACGTCGCCAACGGGCAGTACGATGCCTACCTCGCCTGGCGGCTGGAGAGCAGGGACGCCGAGAACCCGAAGGACCGCAAGGACATCGCCCACAACGCCTACGAAGCGGCGCACCACGTCTTCCACGACCGGTCGGGCTACTACAACCAGTTCAGCAAGAAAGAGATGTACGACGACGCCCGGACGTTCATGGCCTGGTTCCGCAACCAGAAGGACTGGTTCCTGAAGGCCAGCGATCCCTGGCAGTACTACCACGATTGCCTGCACTTCCTCGCGCACCGGTTGCACGACAAGGCGATCATCGACGAGGTGAGCGACGGTTTCTTCGCCTGGATCGGCAAGGTGAAGGACGAACGCTGGCGCAACGACCGGCTCGACTGGGCGGTCGATCGCTTCGGGGAGATGGGGCGCTGGGAGCATGCGCAGCACGCCATCGGCATGATCAGCGACGCCCCCCGCGCCGCGTACAAGGAATACCAGATCCTCGTCCGGCAGCACAAGTGGAAGGAAGGGATCGAGCGCCTGGAAGCCGCCGAGCAGATGGGCAGCGACTACTGGGAGCGCCGGGCCCGGCGGGAGCGCGGGGAGGTGTATCTGCATCGCCTGCATCAGTACGACAAGGCGGTGGAGGTCTTCCAGCTCTGCGACCCGCCCTGGTCGCTGTGGCAGATCCAGGAGTGCCGGGTGCGGCAGGGCCGCCTCGACGCGGCGCTGCAGACGCTGGCCGAGATCGAGGGGAGCTTCCCCGACGACGCGTCCAAGGCGGCGTGGCGGCGGGCGGAGCTCTATCACAAGGCCGGCAAGCGCGAGCAGACGGTCGCGGAGTGCCGCCGCATCCTGAAGAAGTACCCGAAATCCCGCGAATCCTCCGAGGCGCACCAGTTGCTGGAGAAGCTCGGCGTCGAGGTGATCGGCGGCGGCGTGCACCGGGAAGAGTAAGGCCCGACGGCGTCCCGTCGGGGGCGTCGCCAGAGAGGAGTGGAACGCATGCGCATCCGAACGGTTGTCCGAATCTGCCTGGTTTCGGCGCTCCTGCTGGGCGTGCTCGCGTCCGCGGCGGACGCGGCGTCGCGACGTCGCCGCCGCGGCGGGAGCGAGACCAGCGCCGAGGATTACAAGGCGTACGAGTTGCTGAACCGCGGCAAGGAGCTGCTGAAGCTCGACCAGGAGGAGCGCGCGGAGAAGATGCTCCTCTCCATTCCGCAGATGTTTCCGGACAGCAAGATTCGCTTCGACGCGCACGCCGTGCTCGGCCGGCACTTTCTGGACAAGCGCAAGCTGGAACTCGCCATCAAGCAGTTTCGCCTGCTCGAGGACAGCGAGGACGCGGAGCATCGCGCCGAGGCGCTGTACCGGACCGGCATCTGCTACTACCACCTCAACAACTTCGACAAGGCGTTCATGGCGCTGCGGAAGGTGACCAACCTCTACCCCTGGAGCGTCTACGCCAACCAGGCCTACTACTACATCGGGCAGTGCCACTTCCGCCTCGGCCGCTGGTCGAAGGCGGTGGAGGCGTTGGAGCTGGTGGGGACCAGCGTTCCGATGGAGGGCGAGAAGCGCACGCTGGCCGAGGCGGGGCAGCGCTTCTTCGTCAAGATCCACGACAAAGACCTGGTGGTGCTCCAGGCCCTCGGCCAGACCCTGGAGGTGGAGCTCGCGACCCAGAGCGGCGACGTCGAGACGGTGACGCTCGCCCAGCTTGGCCAGGACGGCGAGCACTACCTGGGGTCGATCCCGGTCGCTCCCGGCAAGGCGCGCAAGGGCGACGGGACGCTGCAGATCGTCGGCCCGGACGCGGTGGAGATGCGCTACGTCGACGCCAACACGGCCGACGGGGTCCGGAACACGCAGGTGATCGACACGGTGCACTTCGTCTCGACCGCGTCGATCGGCTTCACCGACGGCGCGTACCGCGAGTACGCCCGGGGCGTCTTCGGGGACGCGGAAAGCTACATGCGCGTAAAGGATCTCGACCGCGACCTGACCGACAACCCCGACACCATCGAGGCGCGGGTCGTCGTCCGGTACAAGGTCGAACAGGAGGAGGACCTCTCCCGCCGGGGCATCGACCTCGACCTGCCGGAGGAGGAGTGGCGCGAGCGCGACGTGGTGACGGTCACCCTCACCGAGACGGGGCCGCACACGGGGATCTTCGTCGGGGGCATCACGCCGCGCGTCATCCAGTCCGAGGACGAGGCGCTGCAGGGCGACGAGATGCTCGCCTGCATGCCGGGCGACCGGGCGACATTGGAGTACCTCGACGAGCTCCACCTCGGCGGCGACGAGGCGCGGCTGGTGGAGTACGACGCCAAGGTGCTGGTCGGCCGCATCCCCGAGCCGGCCGTGCAGGACTACATCGTCAACGATGCGAACGTCCGGGCGCGCAAGAACCTGATCGAAGCGCGGATCTTTCTCAAGCTGGCGGGCATCTTCAAGGAGGTCGGCCTGGTCGACCAGGCGCGCGAAAAGGCGGACCGCGGCCTCGAGCGCGTCGAAGAGGTGATCCGCGCCAACCTGGAGGCCAGCCTGGAGCGCGAGGTGGTGGAAGGCGCGTTCAGCGCCAAGTGGGATCTCCTCATCGTGCAGGACCGCCTGCAGGAGGCGATCCGGGTCTGCTATACCCTCATTCGCCTCTTCCCGGAATCCACCCTCGTCGACAAGGCGCTCTACAAGATCGGCCAGGCCCGCCTCGACGCCGGCGACGACGACGGGGCGATTCGGATCTTCGCCGAGGTGCTGCGCCTGCCGCAGTCGGAGCTCAAGGCCGAAGCGCAGTACCGTATCGCGGAGGCCCTGGAGGCGAAGGCCATCCGCGACGCGCGCCACCGCAGCCGCACGCCCGACCTCAGCCGCGCGATGCTGGCCTACAAGAAGTGCGCCGACCTCTACCCGGACTCCCCGTTCGCGGCCGAGTCGCTCGACGCCATCGCGACCTACTACATCGAGACCAAGGACTTCGTGCGCGCCGTGCGCCTCATGGAGCAGGTCTTCCAGGACTATCCCGACGCCGGTTTTCTCGACCGGATGCTCTACAAGTGGATCATCGCCTCCTACCGCATGGGCGACTTCACGACCGCGCTGGAGAAGTGCGAGCTCTTCCTGGCCCAGCACACCGGCAGCAACCTGGCGCCGAAGGTGCGCCGCTTCAAGCCCATCATCGCCAAGAAGGCCGGCGTGGCCGGCGGGTCGGAAGAGGAGGCCGGCGACGACGCGGCCGGCGACGACGACGGCGGCGACGGGGCCGACAACGAATAGAAACCGCTCCGGAGCGCCCGGACGCAGCGAAAGGACGGAATCATGCTGGAGTACATCCTCGACGGCGGCTATGTGATGATCGGTCTCGTCACGCTTTCGGTGCTCTCCCTGGCGGTCATCATCGACCGCTGGCGCGTCTTCCGCATGGCGGAGGTGAAGGCGTTCGACCTGCGCAGCCGCGTGATGGAGCGCCTGGAGAACGGCGAACTGAACGAGGCCGTGGACGCCTGCCGCGGGTCGCACGGGCCGCTGGCGGCGGTGCTGCTGGTGGGGCTGGGGAAGTACCGGCGGCTGCTGGCGCACGGGCGCTCGCTGGCGGAGATGGAGACGAGCGTCAGCAAGACGATGGAGGACTACGCCCCCGGCGCGCTGGAGGTGCTGGAGAAGCGGCTCAACGTTCTCGCCCTCATCGCGGCCATCAGCCCGCTCCTCGGGATGACCGGCACCGTCACCGGCATGATCCGCAGTTTCAACGTCATGGCCGCGCACGGGGTGAAGGCCAACCTGGTCGCCGGCGGCATCAGCGAGGCGCTCATCACCACGGCGGCCGGGCTCCTCATCGCCATCCCGTCGGTCGTCTTCTACAACATCTTTTCCAAGAAGGTGGACCGCATCGTCGTGGAGATCGACGAGACCGTGATCGAGGTGCTGGACTTCATCACCCTCGGCGCGGCCAAGCGCACTGCCGACTGAACGTCCGCGGCCGGTCCGGGAGACCCGTATGGCCCTGAAGGACAAGCGACAGCGCACGCGCCTGCTCGACCTCGACATGGGGGCGTTTGCGGACATCGCGTTTCTGCTCATCATCTTCTTCATCCTCACCACGGCGGTGGCCACGACGCAGGGCACCGTGATGGAGATCCCCGCCGGCCAGAAGAGCAAGGAGCCGACGAAGGAGAAGCAGCTCAGCATCCACCTCACCCGCCAGCGCATCCTCTGGGGGGAGAAGGGGGCCGAGCTCACCGTGGACGCGCTGCGCACGCGCCTGCGGAACCTGGATCTGCCGTCCCGCGACGAGGAGGACCGCGTCGTGATCCTGGAGTCGAAGAAGGATGTCCCCTTCGAGACCTACTTCCGCGTGGTGACCAGCATCAACGAGGCGGGCGGCATTCTCGCCATCCTGGAGACCGAGGAGGGCGACGAATGAAGCGCCGACGCGAACGCAAGGCCCTCATCTTCGCGCCGGTGGCCTCGATGGGGGATATCGCGTTCCTGCTCATCATCTTCTTCGTCCTCACCAGCAACTTCGTGAAGGAAGCGCACCTCGAACTCGAGGAGCCGAGCGCGCCGGAGCTGGAGGAGCTCGAAGAGTCCACCATCTCCATCAAGATCGATGCGGAAGGGACAGTGCACCTCCAGGGCGAACCGGTCGACGTCGGCAGCCTGGAAGCGGAAGTGAACGATCTGCTGCAGACGCGCCCGGACGCAAGGGTCATGATCACCGTCGACCGCGAGTTGCCGCAGGAAAAGTACGGCCCGGTTATCATGGCCGTCGGCGGTACCGGCGCGCAGATCGCCCTCATCGGCAAAAAGCGCGAGGACGAGGAGTAGCGACCGCGCTCCCGCGACCGCGACAGCAGAAAGGGAATCCGAACGATGACCTCCCAGACGCCAGCCTCCGACGACGGCCGCACCGTCGTCTGCCCCGACTGCGGCCGCCATTTCGTGCCCGGCGCGGCCGCTTCGCCAACGCCTGCGGCGGATGCGTCGCGGACCATCTTTGACATTGCGAAACTCAAGGCCGAGGAACCCATCGAACCGGACCGCCTGATGGAGCGAATGGAGCGGGCGAGTGTCTGGCCGCAGGTGGGAGTGTCGTTGGCGGTGCATCTCGTGGTCATCGCGATCACATCCATCGGGTTTCTGCAACTCGCGTCCCGGTACGGCACGCTGGATCCGCGGAGCATTGCCGCGGCGCGCGCCCGGGAGGCGGAAGCGGCTGAGGAGACGGCGGACGCGGACGCCGCGGACGCCGACGCCCCGGCGGCGGGCGAAGCGCCGGCGGCCGGGGGCGACGCCGGCGATGCCGCGTCGGCCACGCCGGAGGCGGGGGAGGCGCCTGCGGGCGAGGACGAGTCCGCGTCGGACGGCGACGGCAAGTCGGCCATTGAGCAGACGCTGGAGGAAACCTCGTCCGAACGTCCCACCGAGTCGGACCTCGGCCTCGACCGGGTTCTGGACCTGGAGTAGCGCGCCCCGGCCGGGGACCGGCGCAGGCCCGTGCCTCCGCCGCCGCCGCGTCCGCCATTTGCTTCTGCCTCACGAGGAATCCGCCCCGTGCGACTGCGCCGTTCGGAACGACTCTCTTCGCCGGCTGCCCGCGCCGCCCGCCACGCCTACGCGGCGGTGGGGGCGGTGCACCACGGTCTTGCGAAGGCGCTTCCGTGGGGGCTGGAGCGCCTGGCGGCCCACCTGGGGCGGCTGCCGTGGACGGTGCGGCTGGGGTTGCTGGCGCTCGTCCAGGCGGAGGTGCTGATCCTCGCCTCCGAGACGGGCTGGACCTGGTGGCTGGCGTGGGCCGATCCGACGGCGGCGCAGCGCGATGCCCTGGCGGCGATGGGCTTCGTCGGGATGGTCGAGACCTTCCAGGCGTTCGCCTTCGGGGCGGGGCTGGTGCTGGGGGCGGGGGCGCTCCTGGCCTTTGTGCGGGTGCGCGTCTCCCTCATCGTGCTGCGGGTCGGCGCGGCGTTGTACGGCGCGCTCATGCTGTTTGCGCTTCTTCTGCTCCTGCGGATGCCGGGGTACCTCCACGGCCTGCAGGAGAGCCCCCTCGACAAGTACGTCCGCAACGATCTGTGGCTCCAGAGCGGCTGGCTGTGGGCGGCGCTCATGACGCCGTGGGCCCTCTTCCTCGTCTGCGTCTCGCTCCGGCGCGTGCGTGCGGTCTACGGTGGCCGGGCGGACGCGGGGTGGGGCGACCGGGTGGTGGCGGACCTGCGCCGCGGCGGACGGGACCCGGTCTACCGGACCTCGCTCTACTACGCCGTCTTCGCGCACGTTTTTGTGCTCTTCCTCTACCCGCTTCTGCTGCGCGGCTGCGGCATGGAGCAGGCCTATGCGATCCCGAAGGGCAGCGGCGAGACCAAGCCGCAGGTCGTCCAGGTCAAGCGCATCAAGAAGAAGAAGAAGTACCTGTTCGACATGGAGAGCCCCATCATCTTCCGCGTGCCGGACCTCGACGACAGCGAGATCCTGGAAGAGATGGAGGACATGACCGAGCACCAGTACGTGGCCTCGACGCTGCAGAGCCTGGGGCAGGGCGGGCCGGGCGACGGGGGCTGGCCGGGCGGGATGGAGAACGCGCGGGTGCGCTTTCTCCGGCTCGAATACGGCGGCGGGGACTGGGACCAGGACATGGGCAAGGACGCGGACTACAACGTCCTCAAGCAGTTCCACCGCCTGACCGGCTTCCAGATCGCGCCGGAAACGGAGTCCATCGGCATCATGCGGCTCCGCCGCTTCCCGGAGCACCGCGCCCCGCCCTTCGTCTACATCACCGGCTCGAACGGCATCCGCGCCAGCCGCGAAGAGATCCGGACGCTGCGCTGGTACTGCCTGGAAGAGGGGGGGATGATCTTCGCGGACAACGGCGGCGGCGGCTTCAACCGAAGTTTCCGGTCGCTCATGCGGCAGGTGTTTCCAAAGAAGACCTTCGTCGACATCGCCAACGACGACATCCTCTTCCGGCAACCGTACATCTTCCCCAACGGGGCGCCGCGCCTGTGGCACCACTCCGGCGACCGGGCGCTCGGCATCAAGCACGAGGGGCGCTGGGTCGTCTTCTATCACCAGGGGGACATCGGGGACGCCTGGAAGACGGGGCACTCCGGCATCAGTGAATCCGAAGCCATGCAGTCCTACAAGCTGGCGGTCAACATCATCCACTACGCCTTCACGCAGTACCTTCAACGGCACTTCGCCAAGGGCAAGCAGGAGTAGCGCTGCCCGGTTCGAAGCGGGCGCGTTGGCTGCCATCCCTCCGGCTTCTGGAATCGGCTACGGTCGCTGTGGGACGTCGCCGTTCGTCCGGTGCGCGCGCAGGCGGTGGCGCAGGTCCCGCAGGCGGTGGCGCGCCCGGTAGGCGGCATAGCCCGTCCAGCGGGCCAGGGCGCTTCCGCCCGGTTGGATGAGAGGATACCGCCAGCGTTCCATGGCCGGACCCGCCAGGCGCTGCAGGCAGAAGATTTCGGAGGGATGCAGCTCTTCGCGCCAAGCGTCGCTGCGCTGCGCGATGGGCGCGCCGCCCGCGTGCGGATGCAGGTGCTGCTGGGCGGCGGGAATCTGTTCGTCGTAGAGCGGCGCCTCCGGATCGGGTTCCGATTGCACACCCAGGAACGCGGCGATCCGCTCGCATTCGGCGTCGGGCTCGGCAACGAGTTGCTCGTACCGGACGATGTGGAGCCATGGCGCCGTGCGGTGCCGGTCCAGCGCCTCGGCTGCCTGGCGGAAGCGGAGTGCGGTGTCCACCGGCTGGACCGCCATCGGCTGTCCCGTACGGCTGTCCCGCGCCCGCTTCTGCGAATTGTAGACGCCCCGCGGGTCGCGCAGCACGAAGATCACCCGGCAGTCGGGGAACCAGCGCCGCAGCACATCAAGGTGGAAGACATAGTGCCCCATCTTGTACACCCGGACAGCCGGCTCCGGCGCCCCGAGATGGAGATCCAGCAGCGCCGGCAGCAGGTCGCCGAAGCCGAGGGGCAGGGGGAGGGACGCCAGCCGTTCGTCCAGGCGCGCCCGGTCGATGCCCCAGGCGCGGAACTTCTCGTCGGTGAAGAGGTGGTCGACGAGGGCGACGCGGTCGGCCTCCGCGTGGACGTCCACGGGCCCGTAGACCAGGTCGTCGGGAATGCGGGCTTCCAGCGAAACCCCCACGTCCCGGAGCGCGTGCAGCCGCTGCGCCAGGAAGGTGGAGCCGGAGCGTGAGAGGTAGGTGAGGAACGCGATCCGCCGGTCCGGGGTCGTCACGCTGCGGCCTCCCCCGCCGCCGCCGCGCCGGCCCAAGAGGGGGCCGGGCTCACGGTGCGTCGACGTCCTCTTCGCCGCCCCGATCCGCTGCCGTGGCCGCCGCATCCGTGGCGTCGGCGTCGGAGGCCTCCTCCTTCGGCAGTTCTTCGGGCGGGACGAGGGCGCCGCCCCGCCGACGGATGATGGCGGGCATTTCGTTCATGGCCACGCCGTGGACGCCATAGGTTTCCGGCGGGCGGCGGTAGTTCTGGCGGATTTCGCGGATCCGGTCGCGCTTCCAGATGGTCTGCTCTTCGCGGGCCACGAGCGCCTTTTCCTTGCGGATGGTGACCGGCAGGGGGCCGGTGATCTGCTTCGGGTCGCGGCCGATGGTGTTGCGGATGCGGGCGACGGTGCTGCGCAGGTCGGCGTAGGCCTGGATCTGCTGCACCTGGGCGAAGAAGGCGTCGATCTCGGCCTCCAGCATCTCCGTGTCGGTGGCCTGTCCCTGTTCGGTGAGGGTGGCGGTGACGGCCTGGATCTGCTGATCGACCTGGCCGGTCCGGCTGGCGGAGACGGCGCGGTCGGCCGCTTCGTGGTACTCGATGACCGCGAGGCGAAGCTGGCTGAGGATGGCGACGGCCAGGACCATGCGCCGCTGTTTGACGAATTCGCGCTCGAACCGCGCCATCCGGAGACCCTTGGCCTTGGCCGGCAGGTCGAGGAGCTGCCAGGCGGCCTTGATCGCCAGGGTCTGCCATTCGCTGTAGAGGAGGTACGGGTTGCGCTCCCAATCGTAGGTGAAGACGAGCGAGGGGGAGGGGAGCATCCGCAGCGCGGTCTGGCGCACCACGTCGCGCTCGATGCGTTCCTGGATGTCGGCGCGGTAGAGCTCCGGCCGGCTGAGGAGCGCCTCGGCCTCCAGCTTGGCGACGTCGAGGCGGGTGAAGCGGCGGACCTGGGCGAAGTCGACCGGCGCGAGCCGGATCGGCGTCCCGGGCGCCATGCCGAGGAGCAGGACCAGTTCGCTGCGGGCCTTTTCGAATTCGCGCTGGTGGTTCTTCAGTTCCGAGAGCACCGTCAGCAGGCGTTTCTGCGCGGTCAGGCCCTCGCGGCGGGGAATGGTGTTGTCGCGGATGCGGCGCTGGAGCACATCGCGCCGTTCGCGGATGCGTTCGGCCAGGGTCTCGGCGCGCTCGGCGATGCGCGCCATGGCCTGGCAGCGCCAGAACGCGGACGTGATCTGGAACGCCAGGTCCTGCCGCGCGCGGCGGAGCTCCTGGCCCTGAAGCTCAATGGCGGCCTTCTCCTGGCGCGCCTGGTAGAAGGAGATGCCGAAGTCCAGCAGGTTCCAGACCATGTTGACCTGGTTCTTGTTCTCGATGCCGGGGGTGCTGGTGGTGAAGTCCTTGGTGACGTCTTCGGATTCGAGATTGGTGGCCTGCTTGGCAATGTCCCGGTCGTGGCCGAGTTGGGTATGGCTGGCCGCGAACTGGGGCAGCATCCGCCACCACGCGCGGGTGGAAACCTCTTCCTGGATGGCCTGATGGCGGCGCTTGAGCGCGTTCTCCATATTGTATCGGAGGCCGACGGCGATGCAGTCGTCGAGGGTGAGATAGCGGGTGAAGGCCAGGCGCCGGGTGGTGTGGCGCCCGAGGTCGCCGGAGATGTTGTCGGCGCGCTGATCCTCAACCGGCCGGTCCGGTTGTGTTTGTCCACAGCCGACGAACGCGGCGGCGGCGACGGCGGTTGTGCAGAGCACCGTCAGAAGACGGCCGCGGCGGCTGCGCGGCAGGCACGGGAAGCGTTTCGGCACAGTCGGGACTCCTTCCGTGGGGGATCTCGGGACGCTCAGTCGGCCTTGGCCGCCTGCAGCACCTCGGAACGGGCCTCGGCGGAGGGCGACTCCGCTCCGGTCTCCGCCGTCGGGGCGGGGGCGACGACCGGGGCCTCCTCTTCGCCGAAGAGGAATTCCTTCCAGCGGCGGATGGCGGCCGTCCGGGTCTCGTCGCGCCCGTCGTAGATGTAGCCGAAGTTCTGTTGGAACACCTCGCGCAGGGCCATGATGGCCTGGTAGCGGATGCGCGGGTCCGAGTCTTCCAGCGCCGGAATGAGGCTGGCGACCATGCGGGCGCTGCCGGCATCGCGGACGACGAGGATGGCGAGGATGCGGGCCCGCTGCTCGTAGCTGTTGAGCTTCTCCAGCGCCAGCGCGGCCCCGGCCTCTCCGCCGGCGATGAGCATGTGCTTGGCTTCGAGGGCCTGGACGTAGTCCATGCTCTCCAGGCGCTCGGCCGCCTGGCGGAGCCGGTCGGCCGCTTCCGGGCCGAGGGTCGCCACCTGCGGCGGGACGGCGCGCTTCGGCATGCCGTCTTCGATGGCGGCCTCGGCGTCTTCGGCGTCCTCTTCCTCCCCGGTGGCGATCTGCTTGAGTTCGCGGACCAGCTCGTCGATGGGCTGGCCTTCGTCCAGGTCGTCCTGCGCCAGGATGGGCAGGGGGCCGGCGACCGGCTTCGGGTCGCGGCCGACCGCGTTGCGGATCTGGGCCTGGCCGAGCTGCAGGTCGGCATAGGCCTGTGCGTAGCGGACCCGGGTGAAGAGCTCGTCCAGGCGCGTGTTCAGCAGTTCGCTCTCGTTGGCCTTGCCCTGGCGGACGAGGCGCTCGGTGACGTCGGAGAGCTCGTCCTGGACGGCGATGACCTGGCTCGACTCGAGGCACGACTCGGCGGCGCGGTGGTACTCGATGATGGCGAGGCGGACCTGCGTCAGGATGGCGATGGCCTGCGCGGTCCGACGCTGCTTGATGAGTTCGCGCCGCATCTTCTCGATCCGCATGCCGACGATCTGTTCGGGAATGTTGAGCAGATCCCAGGAGGTCTGCATGCCCACCGTCCGCCAGTGGCGGTGCTTGAGGTGGGGGTTGTCGTCCCAGTCGTGCCGCAGGAAACCGGCGGGAGAGGGGAGCATGCTGAGCGCGGCGATGTGCACCGCGTCGACGCTGATGCTCTCTTCCAGGTCCTCGCGGTAGAGCTCCGGCCGGCTCTTGAGCGCTTCCTCTTCCAGCGTCGGAACGTCGAAGCGGTCGAAGTCGCGGATGCGGCGGAAGGGGACGGTCGCGAGTTCGAAGGTGGCGTTGGGGCCGAGTCCCATCAGCTGCGCCAGTTCGGCTTTTGCGGCCTCTTCTTCGCGGGCGAAGGCGCGCAGGCGCGTCAGCACGTTCAGGATTTCCTTCTTGGTCTGCAGGCCTTCGCGCTGGGGAATGGTGTTGTCGTCCAGGCGCTCCTGCAGGCGGCGGCGGCGGGCGTCGATGTCGTCCACCAGCGGCTGGGCCATGCGTGCGGCGTGGCCGGCCACCACGGCGCGCCAGTACTGCCGCTCGACGTTGAGCGCCAGGTTCTGGCGGGTGCGGCGGAGTTCCTGCTGGGCAATCTCCGCGCGGCTGGTGGCCTGGCGGGCCAGGTTGTAGCTGACGCCGAAGTCGAGCAGGTTCCACAGCAGTTCGCCGCCGTAGGTCATGTTGTGGCGCGGGGTGGAGTAGGTATACTCGTCGGCGGTCCGGTCGGTGTCGACGTTCCGCGAGGTGCTCGCCGGCAGGTTGCTGCGGTGGCTGTAGTCGAAATCGGCCTTCATCTGCGGCAGCAGCTTGAGCCAGGCCTGCGTGCGGCGTTCGCGTTCGATCTCGTTGCGCCGTTCCTGCAGGGCGGCCTCCAGGTTGTGTTCGACGGCGAAGGTCACCACCTCGTTGAGGGTGAGGGGGGCCGTGAAGGCGAGTTGACGCTCGGTGTGGCGCTCGAGGTCGATGGCGGCGTTCAGTTCGCGCTGCTCGCGCAGGGTGCGGTCCGGCTCGGGGCAGCCCGCCAGGAGAGAGGCGAGAAGAAGGCTGCAGAGACCGGCGCGCAGGCAGGCGCCAAACATCCCAGGGGACTTGCTCGAACGATGCATGTGCACAGGAAAGCTCCTTATGCGTCAGGAAAGCGCCCGGGGCGGCATGGCAGTCCCGCCCGATGCGACGAGCGCCTCATCGGCCCGTCGATTCGATCCTATCCATGTCTATAATCGACCCTTACGCGCAATCCCTTTCAGCCTTTCTGGCCGGCAGGCGGTTTGCGGCACCGGCGGGTTCCGGCCGGAATCGTCCCGATTTCCGACCGGAACGCGGCCGAAGACAGCGGCAGAAGAAAACGCGCACGCTTGGAGAATTCGTAAGTCGTTGTTGCAAAAGGAAAAGCGCTCGAATTTCGGGATGGGTTGATGGTGGGGGCGGTGTGCTTTGGCCGGCTTTGACTGGATCAGCATAAGGCATTTTTGGATAATCGGATACGATTTTCCGGTATTCGTTGAAGCCCCGTTCGGTGCGTGCCGTCGGGCCGGCATGGCGGATTGGTCGGGGCGACGATGAAACGCTTGTGGAATTTCGGACAGAACTCTATAATCGAGAATAGGGTTAGGGGCAGATTTCCAGTGCATTTCAGACCGGCGCAGGCAAGGATCCGGACCATGCGGAACGTGGCGTGTTTTCTGTGCGCATTGTTGCTGGGAGCCTGTACGGTCGCGCGGGCGGAAGAGGCGCCCGGGGCGGCCGCCGAGCACCTGCAGCCGCACGAGATCGTGACCGTCGTCTTCTGGCCGTTCCAGGAAGCGAACGTCTCGGCCGAGGTTTCGGCGCGGATCGTGAAGGTGACCAAGCGGTTCGGCGATCACTTCGCCAAGGGCGAGCTCCTCGTGGAGCTCGACAAGGCGATGTTCCTGCAGCAGCGCAACAAGGTGGCCGCGAACCTGAAGCTCGCCGAGGCGAGTCTGAAGGCGGCGGAAGCCCAGTACGAGACCAAGGGCCAACGCCGGCGCGCCGCCGCCAAGCTGTCGGTGGCCCAGGCGCGGCTGCAGGAGGTGGCGGCGCTGCAGGAGAAGGAGGTGGAGTTCCGCAAGGCGCGCGCCATCCTCGACTTCGCCGAACAGAACCTGGAATCCATCGAACGGTTGGCCAAGGACGGGGAGGCCTCCAACCTGCAGCTTGCCGAAGCGCGCCGGGACAAGGCGCTCGCCGAGGCGAACCTGGAGATCGCCCAGGCCGGCCAGGTCGCCGAGCTGGAAGCGGCGCGGCAGCAGGTCATCGTGGCGGAAACCGAGTTGAAGGAGGTCGAAAACATCCTCCTCCCCCAGGTCGAGCAGGCGCGCAAGGACCACGCCGTCGCCCTGGCCAACCACGGCATCGCCGAGCGCGAGCTGGCCAACTGCAGCGTTCTGGCCCCCTTCGACGGGCGTGTGCGCCACGTGCACCGGCAGGAGCACGAACTGGTGCAGCGGGGCGAGCCGGTCATCCACGTCATCAATGACACCATACTCCTCGCCAAGTTCCTTCTCCCGTCCCGGATGATCCGGAGCATCGAGATCGGACAGAAGATTCCCATCCGCGTTCTGGAGACGGGAGACCGGGTGGTGGCCACGGTTTCGCAGATCAGCGCAACGGTCGATCCCGCCAGTGAAACGGTCGAGGTGCGCGCCGAGGTGGAGAATGCGGACCGCCGCCTGGAAAGCGGGTCGCAGGGCGAATTTCCCCTCTCCGTGATCGCCGGGGGAGAGTGACGCATGTCCGTGGATACCCCCGCCGGCAAGGACATGGTGCCGGCGAACGCCTTCAATACGCTGAGCGTCCTGCACCAGCTCTCGCTGGAAGCCTTCCTCAGCCGGACCGGGCAGGAACTCATGTTCCGGATCCTGAACCGGACCGTCGCGCTCTGCCCGTACGGCCGGGCGGTGCTGTGGGGGGTCGAGGACGGGGGGGCTGCGCCGCTCGGCGTCTCGGGGAAGGCCGACCTCAATCCCCGTTCGACGCTGATGCAGGCCTATGCGCGCCTGGTGAAGGACATCCGCCAGCCCGACGAGGCGGCCGTGCTGGATGCGGAAGCCTTCGTCGCGTCGGAGGAAGCGTGGAACGAATTCGTGGGCGAGCAGAAGGTCACCTCCGTCCTCTGGCTGCCCCTCCTGGTGGACGGCAAGCGCGTCGCCGGGCTCTGGCTGGAGCGCTGGACGGGGCAGCCGCCCTTCGAGGAGAAGGACCTGCGGATGCTCGGGTCGCTGGTGGTGGCGTACGCCGCGGCCTGGGACAAGCTGATTCTGCGCAAGACCGTGGCGCAGCGGGTTCGCGAGAGCGTGACCCGTTCGCGGCTCCTGCTGCTCGTGCTGGTGGCGCTGGTGCTGCTGCTCTCCCTGCAGGCGCCGTTGCGCATCGTTGCGCCGTGCGAGGTGACGCCCGAGGACCCCGTCATCGTCACCGCCCCGCTCGACGGGGTGGTTTCCGAGATCCGGGTCGAACCGGGCCAGCGCGTGGAGGCGGGTGAGCTCCTTTTCGGCTACGAAAGCCGTGGCCTTGAGGAGGAGCTGGAGGTCGCGCGCCAGCAACTGGAGATCATCGGCTCCGAGCTCAAGCGCGCCAA
>CAZKKD010000024.1:0-20860 GCA_964553265.1 uncultured Planctomycetales bacterium
TAGGAAGACGGGAAAAGGGGAAGGGCGATGAAGCGGATGCAGTGGAAGAGGTGGGCTCGGGTGCGGACCCGGACGTCGCGGTGGACGATGGCGGCGCTTGCGGGATTGCTGGCGCTGCTGCCGGTGTGGGCCGGGGCGTGCCGGCATCGTCCGGAGTTGATCCTGCGGGAGTCGCGGCCGCTGACCGTGATCGGTCCGCCGCCGGCGGAGGGCGGGGGGCTGTCCATTCCGGGGTACGGTGCGGAGGAGTATGACGCGGTGCCGCACCATCCGTTCCGCCGCACCGCCGAACCGGGCAACGATGCGAGCACCTTCGCCGTCGATGTCGACACCGCGAGCTACGCCAATGTGCGGCGCATCCTCATGAAGAATCGCATGGCCCCACCGCCGGGCGCGGTGCGGATCGAGGAGTTCGTGAATGCCTTTGCCACCGAAGACGCACCGCCCGGGCCGGACGCGGCGCACCCGCTGGCGGTGCATGCGGAGGTGGGCCGGTGCCCGTGGGCGCGCTCGCACCGGCTGGTGCGCGTGGCGCTGAAGGCGCGGACCGTGTCGGACGACGCGTGGCCGGGGTGCAACCTCGTCTTCCTGGTCGACGTCAGCGGCTCGATGGCGAGCGGCGACAAGCTGCCCCTGGTGGTGACGGGATTGCGGATGCTGGCCGAACGCCTCACCGCGCGGGACCGCATCGCCATCGTCACCTACGCCGGGTCGAGCGGGGTGGCGCTCCCGTCGACGCCGGGCGACCGGACGCGGACCATCCGCAACGCGCTGGACCGCCTTCGCGCCGGCGGCAGCACCAACGGCGAGGCCGGCATCCGGCTCGCCTACCGCCTCGCGCGGCAGCACCGCATCGAGGGCGGGGCGAACCGGGTGGTCCTCTGCACGGACGGCGACTTCAACGTCGGCATCAGCGACCGCTCGCGGCTGGTCGACCTCGTTGCGGCGGAAGCGGCCGGCGGCGTGGACCTGACCGTCCTGGGCGTCGGCGCCGGCAACTACCGGGACGGCGCCATGGAGGCGCTCTCCAACCGCGGCAACGGCGTGGCGCACTACATCGATTCCGAGCGCGAGGCGCGCAAGGTGCTGGTGGAGCGGGCGGCCGGGACGCTGATCACGGTTGCGCGCGACGTGAAGGTGCAGGTCTTCTTCGATCCCGGCCGCGTGACGGCGTGGCGGCTGATCGGCTACGAGAACCGGCGGCTGGCGCGGGAGGACTTCGGCGACGACACCCGCGACGGCGGCGAGGTCGGTGCGGGGCACTGCGTGGTGGCGCTCTACGAGATCGTGCCGCCCGGTGTCTCCGTTCCCGGCCGGGGGAGCGATCCGAACCCGTTTGTCCGATCCGCACCGGTCGCGCCGGCTGCGCCGAATGCGCCGGCTATGTCTGCTGCGCCGAATGCGTCGAATGCGTCGGACGGGGCGCTCCTCCAGGTGCGGGTGCGGTACTGCCCGCCCGCCGGCGGGCCGAGCGTCCTGGTGGAGCGGATGGCGCCGGACCGGGTGGTCGAGACGCCGGGCCGCGACTTCCGCTGGACGACGGCGGTGGCGGGCGCGGGGCTGTTGCTCCGGCAGAGCCCGTATGCGGGCGACCTGACCTGGGCGATGGTCGACGCGCTCGCCCGCTCGGCCCGTACACCCGATCCCGACGGTGAGCGGGCCGGGTTCCTGGAGCTGGTCCGCGTTGCCCGGATCCTGGCGCCGGGGGAGGGCTGAGTGCGCGACGCGACATGACCGACGATGCGGCGACGGGTTCTCGTTGGTGTTACTGTTCTTCGATGGTTTCCAGGGTGACTTCGAGACCGCCCGTCCACTTCGACGCCAAATTGTAGAGGACAGCAAAGATGAGGCCGCCAATGAAGCCGATGACGGGATAGAGAAGCAGGAAGAGCAACAGGAATCCTCCTTCGGACGGTGTCACAGCGCCGATCAGAAGGAAGGGCAATCCGAGAAGGGCGGCCAGTGCATACAGGGCCCCGACAACCTTGCCGGTCTGGAGAACACCCAAGCTGGGGATTCGATGCCTCATTTGTTTGCTCCCTCTAACGCATACAATCTCCACGTTCCTGCCCAGCCGTACGCATCGAGAATGCATACCGGGTTTCCGGGTTGTGCTCCGGTCAGTCCTCCAGGCCGCCGATGGAGCGGCCGCCCCTGGCGATGGCTTCGAGGTCGACGAGGTAGGTGTGCGGTTCCTCGGGGACGCCGTGGTCGATGAGGACGTCGTAGTAGGGCTCGCGCGTCTCCCGCAGCCGCGTCTTCAGGAGCTTCCGCATGGCGGCGCACTGCCCGGGCTCTTCGGCGGCGAGGTCGTGCATCTCGTAGGGATCGGTCTCCAGGTCGAAGAGCGATTCGCGCCCGTTCTCGTGGAAGGCGTACTTCCACCGCTCGGTGACGATGCCGCGCCAGTCGTGGAAGCGGGGCGTCCAGCGCGGGACGCCGTGCATCTCCAGGAGCACATCCGACGGCGGGTCGAAGGGTCCCCCGCGCAGGAGCGGCGCGAAGCTGGTCCCCTGGTTCCACGGCGGGACGGGCACGCCCGCGAGATCGAGCGTGGTGGCCATGAGGTCGACGAGGCTGAACATCCCGTCGGTCAGCCCCCGCGCGGGGATGCGCCCCGGCGCGTGGAAGATGGCGGGGATGCGGACCGACTCCTCGTGCTCCTCCACCTTGGTGGTGCGCATCCCGTGGCTGCCGACGAAGTCGCCGTGGTCGGCGATGTAGACGACCAGCGTGTCCTCGAAACCGGGGATGCGCCCGAGCGCCTCCATCAGGCGGCCGATGTTCCAGTCGAGGTTTTCGACGCAGGCGTAGTAGTTGGCGAGGATCTTCCGGAGCGTCGCCTCGCCGTACTCGGGCTCGAGCCCCGCGAAGCAGGCGGGCAGGCGGGCGAAGTTGGGCCGCACCTCCAGCGCTTCGGGGTCGAACCGGTGAAAGCGCTCCGGCGCCTTGCAGACGAAGTGCGGGGGCTCGACGCTGAGGACGAGGTAGAGGGGGGTCGCGGGGTCGTGCCCCTCGAGGTACTCGATGGCGAGGTCGGTGAGGACGTCGGTCTGGTAGCCCTCGATGCGCTCGGGTTCCATGTCGCTGTTGCGGTAGACATGGGTCTCGAAGGGGCGGTTGATCACCTCGAAGCCCGCCCAGTCCTGAAAGCCGGCGCGGAAGTTCTCCGGCGCGCGGACGCGTTCGCCCTTGTACAGGTCGGGGTTCGCCTGCACCACGGGCGGGATCTGGTCGCGGATGACGCCGCAGTGCCATTTGCCGAAGTAGGCGGTGCGGTACCCCTCCCCGCGGAGGACCGTGGCGGTGCTGGGCGAGGCCGGCTTGTAGACGTCGAAGAAACCGGCCACCGGCCCGGCGTGGGCGTGCCGGCCGGAAAAGATGGTGCCCCGCGACGGGGTGCAGACCGGGCAGTTGCAGTAGGCGCGCGCGAAGCTGACGCCCTCCTCGGCGAGGCGATCCATGTTGGGGGTGCGGAGGTTGGGGTCGCCGGCGTGGGTCATGGCCTGGCCGCGGTGCTCGTCGGAGAGGATGTAGAGGATGTGCGGGCGCTTCGCGGTGCTCACGGGCGGTCTCCCTGTCCGGAAAAAAGGCAGCGGCGGCGCGTGCCGGTGGCGCGGCCGCTGCCGCAAAGCATTGCCCCTGCCGGCGCCCCCGTCAAGACGAAATGCGGCGGGGAAGCGGCGATGCACCGGGCGGTGGACATCTGCCGGCGCTTCTGTTGCGCGGAGGAGAAGCGGATCCCCTCTCCCGCCGGGACAGGGTGAGGGGAAGGGGACGCCTGAAGCGCCCTCACCCCGGCCCTCTCCCACGGGGAGAGGGAGGCTGCGGGGAAACGCGGCGGGGAAGCTTTCGGTTGCGCCGGGACGGGGGGCGCGGTATGGTCTGCCGGATACCGCGCGCACCGGTCCGGGGGGAACGGGCCGCGTCCGCGCGGCCGGACACCGAAGGGCGATGCCGATGGCAGTCGATGCCGGGTCCGGGACGGAGTGGCGCGCGCGCTGCCGCACCGTCCTGGACGAGATCACCGCCGACCTGGCCGGGGTTGACCCCGAAGCCGTCGGAACGCTGGCGGATGGGCTCGTGGCGGCGGAGCGCGTCTTCGTCGCCGGTGCGGGCCGGACGGGGCTGGCGATGCGGATGCTGGCGATGCGGCTCATGCAGGCCGGCCTCGCCGTCCACGTCGCGGGCGAGACCACCGCCCCCGCCTGCGGGCCGGGCGACCTGGTGCTGATCGGCTCCGGGTCCGGCAGCACCGCGACCTTGCAGACGCTGGCCGCGCAGGCGCAGACCGCCGGCGCGCGCCTGGCCCTCGTCACCCGCGCCCCGGCGAGTCCGCTGGCCGACGCGGCGGAGACGGTGCTCGTCCTCCCGACGCCGGCCGACCCGGTCCGCGCCGGCGGCCTGGCCGGGTCGCAGCCGCTCGGGACGCGGTTCGAGCAGGGGCTGGTGATCCTCCTCGACCTCGTCTTCGCCGCGACGCTCCAGCGCGTCGGCGCCGACAACGACGCGCTCCAGCGCCGGCACGCCAACCTGGAATAGGACGCCCTCCCCCGGAGACGCCATGCCCGACGCCGACAACGGATCCGAATGCGTTCGCGGCCTGCTGGGCGGCACCTTCGATCCGGTCCACAACGGGCACCTGCACCTGGCGCGCCACGCGGCGGCGCGTTTCGGGCTGGACGGGGTGCTCTTCATGCCGGCGCGCACCCCGCCGCACAAGCCGGGCCGCCGCATCGCTCCCGCCGACCACCGCCTGGCCATGCTGCGGCGGGCAGTGGCCGACGCGCCGGCGTTCCGCGTCAGCGACCGGGAGCTCCGCCGCCCCGGCCCGAGCTATACCGTCGACACGCTCCGCGCCCTGCGCGAGACCGAACCGGCGATCCGGTACCGCCTGCTCCTCGGCTCCGACATGCTGGGGGACCTGCACAAGTGGCGCGAGGTGGAAGCGGTGCTCCGCCTCGGCGAGCCCATCGTGGCCGCGCGCCCGGGCGGCGACCTGCCGCCGGACCACCCCGTCTTCCACGCGGACGGAGAGGGTGTCGCCGTCGAGGAGGCCGCCGCGTGGCTGCGGACCGTGCTCGCGCCGCCGCTCCACCCGTTCGCGGCGCAACTGGCCGGGAGCCTGCTGCCGCTGCCGCCGGCGCCGGTCTCGAGCACCGAGGTCCGCCGCCGCTGCCGTGCGGGAGAGCCGCTGGATGGCCTGGTGCCGCCGGCCGTGGCCGCGTACCTTCGCGACCACCGGCTCTACACAGGCGATCCGGAGACGGGCTGAGTGCAGCGCCCCGCAAGTTGGTGACGATTCCCTCTCCCTCTGGGAGAGGGTCAGGGTGAGGGCGGCAAGCCTTGAGCCAATCCCCTCACCCCGGCCCTCTCCCAGAGGGAGAGGGAGAAATTTGCCCGGCGTGTTTGTTCATCTACTTGCGAGTCGGGCGACTGAGGCACCGGCGCCGGGCGGATCCGGTGAAGATGGAGACAAAAATCCGGGCTCCCGATTTGACATCCAGGCTCCGTGTGTTATGATTTGAGAGCAAAAGATATCTTGTGAGTGTCGACTGAGTTCAGCGGGCAGAAGCATCCGGACCGAGGGGAGGTGACGCATGTCTAGTTTGGTCAATGCGTTGCGGCAGAATCTGCAAAGCGTCATCCGGGGCAAGGATCACGAGATTGATTATCTGATCGCCGCGTTTCTCGGCGGGGGGAACGTGCTCCTGAATGATGTGCCGGGGGTGGGCAAGACCACGCTGGCGCGGGCGATTGCGGCCAGCATCACGGGGGCGTTCCGGCGGGTGCAGTTTACGCCCGACCTGCTGCCGGCGGACATCCTGGGCGGGGCCATCTACAACCCGCGGGAGGGAGAGTTTCACTTCCGCCGGGGGCCGATCTTCGCGCAGGTGCTCCTGGCCGACGAGGTGAACCGCGCGAGCCCGCGCACGCAGTCGAGCCTGCTGGAGGCGATGGCGGAGGGGCAGGTGAGCATCGACGGGGAGACCCACCCGCTGCCGCAGCCGTTCTGGGTGATTGCCACGCAGAACCCGGTGGAGTACCACGGCACCTATCCGCTGCCCGAGGCGCAGCTCGACCGCTTTGCGATGCAGCTCACCCTCGGCTATCCTCCCGAGCGGGAGGAGCTGGAGATCCTCACCCGGCAGAACCGGCCCCACCCGCTGGAGGATCTCCAGCCGGTGGGCACGCCCGATGACGTCCTGGCCACGCAGGCGGAGGTGCGCGCGGTGCACGTCGACGAGGACGTGGCGCGCTACATGTTGGCGGTGGTTTCGGCCACGCGGTCGGACGAGCGGCTGGAGCTGGGGGTCTCGCCGCGGGGCAGCATTGCGCTTTACCGGATGAGCCAGGCCTGGGCCTATGTCGAAGGGCGGACCGCGGTGAGCCCGGACGACGTGAAGGCTGTCGCGGTCGAGACGCTGGCCCACCGCCTCGCGCTGGAGACGAAGACCAAGTACTCCGGCGGCACGCGCGAGAGCGTGGTGCGCGACCTCCTGGCCGGGGTGAAGGTGCCGGTATGACCGCCCCCGCCGCGCCCCGCCACCGCACCGAAGGCGCCATGGAAACCTGGACCGGGCAGATCGGCCGGATCCTCACCAGCCCCCCCGGCAGGCGCGGCAAGGCCGACCGCCGGCTGCAGTACGCGTGGAAGCAGAAGATCACCCGCGCGGGGCGGACGGTGCTCCTGGTGCTCTTCGCGACCGCGATGGCGGGGACGCTGGTGGGGCTGAACTCCCCGCTCTACCACTTTGCGGTCTTCCTGGTCGCGTTCGCGGTGGCGGGCCGGCTGTCGCAGATCGCCTTCCGGCCGAAGGTCCGCGCCACCCGCACGCTGCCCGACCGCACCGCCGCGGGGGCGCGGATCGAGGTGACGGCCCGCCTCACCAACGAGGGCCGTCTCTCCGCGTTCGACCTCGCCGCGACGGAGAAGGCCCCGCCGCTGGAGGTGGCGGCCGACCCGGAGCCGGTCTACCTCGATCTGCTCCGCCCCGGCGAGACGCGCACGGTCACCTACGGCCTCACCCCGGCGAAGCGCGGCGTCTACGAGTTCGACGGCCCCGCGGTGCTGAGCGCCTTCCCCTTCGGCGTCTACCACGCCACGCGCGAGACCCCGGCGCCGCACCGGCTGCTGGTCTACCCGCGCTTCGCGCACCTGGCGGACATCGACCTCCCGACCGGACGCAGGCACCAGCCGGGCGGGCTGCAGCTGGTCAGCCGCACCGGCGACAGCGAGGAGTTCATCGGCAACCGCGAGTACCGCAGCGGCGACCGCATTCGCGACCTCGACCACCGCGCCTGGGCGCGCGTCGGCCGGCCGGTGGTGCGCGAGTTCCAGCAGGAGTACCTGACCCGCATCGCGCTGGTGGTGGACACCTTCGTCGACGCGCCGCTCTCGCGCTACGGGCTCTCCACCTTCGACCCGGTCCGCCGCCGCCGCGCCGCGGACCTGGAGGCGGGCGTCTCGCTGGGGGCGGGGGTGGCCGAGGCGCTCAGCCGGCGGGAGTACGTCATCGACCTCTTCGCCGCGGGGCCGGACCTCTACCACTTCCAGGCGGGCCGGAGCCTGGCGTACCTCGACAACATCCTCGACGTCCTCGCCTGTATCGAGCCCTGCCCGCGCAACCCGTTCCTGCGCCTCACCCCGGCGATCCTGGAGTCGGTCGAGGAGATCAGCACCGCGGTGGTGGTGCTCCTGGACTGGGACGCCTCGCGCGAGGCGTTTGTGGAGTCGCTGCGCACGCGCGGCCTGGCGACGAAGGTGCTGATCGTGCGCGACGAACCCTGCACGCGCGACCCGCGCGGCTACGTGACCGAGGCCGGCCCGGCCCGGCACGTCACCCCCGCGCAGGTGGAGCGCGGCCTGGGCCGGATCTGAGAAGCAGCTTCCCAAGCGGACCGACCGGAGGCGACCCGATGCCTGCAGCGACCGCACGCGCCGAGCCCGGCCCCGCCGACTGGTGGCGCGACGGGCCCGTCTACGCGCTCTACTACGTCGCGCTCGCCGCGTTCGGGGTGGCCTCGGAGGCGTGGGAGGTGGCGCTGCCGCTGGCGGCGGTGGTGGCGGTCCACCCGCTGGTGGGCGACCGGCTCTCGTTCCGGCCGGGGATGGTGGTCTACCTGCTCCTCTCGCTCCCGTTCGCGGGGCTCTCGCGCGTGCACGAGGTGACGGGCCAGACCGGCCTCTCGGTGCTCGGCTTCACCGACAACGTGGCCTTTTACGCGGCGCTCTACTACCTCTTCCTGACGCTGGTCCGGCTCTACGGCCCGCGCGACGAGCGGCGGATCCCCCGGGCGCTTCTGGCGACGGGGATCCTCATGACGGTGACCGGCGTGGGGAGCCGGGAGGACCCGTTCGTCCTGGCCACCGCGGCGTGGGCGGCGGTGGCGTTCCTGGCGCTCCGGGCCCAACTGCGCCTGCGGCCGCGCGACGGCGGCGAACGCGGACCGCGCCCCCTCCACGCCGCGGCGGTGGGCATCACCTTCGCATTGGCGGCGATCTTCACCGTTGCGGGAGTGGAGACGCTGGAGGCCTACCACAACGACATCACCCGTTTCTTCGGGCGGATGTTCTGGCGTCATCGGCTGCCGGCGGCGGCGGGCTTCGACGAGACGGCGGCGCTCCAGCGGATTACCGATCTCCGCCTCGGCGGGGAGGCGAACCGGATTGCGCTGAGCGTCTTTGCCGACGCGCCGCCGGGCCTCCTGCGGGGCAAAGCCTACCAGACCTACGGCGACGGGCAGTGGCACGCGTTCGACCGGCTGGGCGAGATGCGCGTCGACAAGGGCGAGCGCGGGCGCGAGCGCTTCGGCATCTACGTCCTGGAGGGTCGCCCCGTCCCGCTGGAGGGCGCGGAGGCGACGCTGGAGGCCTTTCCGGCGCGGGCGTACCGGGCGCACTTCTTTCTCCCGCTCGGGGCGGCGGCGGTGGTGACCCGCAGCGATCACATCACCGTCTTCCCCGGCCGGACGCTGCAGAGCCGCCGCAGCGGCACCGACCGCGGCTACCGCGTGCACGTGGACCCGACGCCGGTGCGCATCGAGGGGATGCTGCCGGCCTACCGCCACGTGCCGCCGGACGACGCGCAGCTCCTGGCGCGGCTCGACGCGACGTTGCGGGAGCTCGGCCTCGCGCCGGGGGCGCCTGCGCGCGACGCGGTCCGGCGGCTGCAGGCGTTCTTCGCCTCGGAGTTCACCTACGACACGCAGGTCACCTTTGCCGAGCGGGACGCGGGCGGCGACTACGTGGGGCAGTTTCTGCGGACGGTCCGGCGCGGGCACTGCGAGCTCTTCGCCAGCGCGGGGACGCTTCTCCTGCGGCGGCTGGGCCTGTCGGCGCGGTACGTGACCGGCTTCGTCTGCGAGGAGGAGAACGCCTACGGCGGGCTCTACGTCGCGCGCGACCGCCACGCCCACGCCTGGTGCGAGGTCTACGACCCCGCCCTCGGGTGGACGACCGCGGAGTTCACCGTCGCGCCGGGACTGCCGGACACCGACGGCGACGGCGGGGGCGCTTCGGCCTATGCGCGCGCGCGGCTGGCGTGGCTCTCGAGCTACGGGCTGAGCGGGCTCTTCGACTTCCTGCTGGAGCAGGCCGCGGGGGTGGGGCAGTGGTTCCTGGCGGCGTGGTGGCGGACCGCGGCGGTGGTGATTCTCCTGGCGGTCTACTTCTGGCGGCGGCTGCGGCGGCGGACGGGCGGGGTGGCCTACCGCGACGGGCGCGACTTCCCCGCCGACCTGGCCGCGCTCCGCGCCGAGGTGCTGGCGCTGGAAGCGCGCCTGCGGCGCCTCGGCCTGGGTCGCCAATCGAACGAGACCCTGCGCGAATACGCCGCCCGGCTCGACGCCGCCCCGGCGGACCCGGAGCGCTTCCCCGACCGGGAGCGCGCCGTCGCCCTTGTCCGCCGCCTGGCCGACCAGCGCTACGCCCCGTTCGATCCCGTGGCCGCGTCCGCGGGGCCGGACCCCGGCCGGTCCGGCTGACCCGTCCTCCGATCCCGCGGCGGGGCTGTTCCGTTCTCCCTTCCTTTGGAAGAGAGACTTCCGAGTCGCTCCGCAGATGTCCGGTTCCCGCGTCCTCAGGTTCTCGCCCGCTGCAGCACCCGCACGCCGTAGGGGGCGAGGGTGGCTTCGCCGGCGACCTCGCCGCCCTCCAGGAGGTCCGTGCACGCGGCCGGGCCGAGCGCGAGGGTGACCGGTTCGGTCGTGAAGTTCATGAGGAAGAGATACTCGTTCTCCGCGTCCCGGCGGACCTGGACGCTCGCACCCGGCGGCGGCACGGCCGGCAGCGGGGTGGCGATGCCGAGGAGATCGACGAGGCGGTCGGCGAACGTGGCCTGGAAGGCGTGCTCGTTGCGCGACGCCACGTAATAGGCGGTCCCGTCGCCGACGCGGTGGGCGGTGAGCGCCGGCCGGCCGGCGTAGAAGTCGTCGCCGTACTCCGCCAGGACCTCGGCCCCCTCGGCGTGGATGAGGGTGCAGAGCTCTCGCGCCGTGAACGCCCCTTCGAGCCCGAGCGCGTTGTCGGCAAGGAGGCGCACGGTGTTCTGCCGGCCGGCGGCGAGGACGTCGAGCTCCTCGTCCCAGACGCCGAAGAGCTTGCGCAGCCCCGCCCCCGGCCAGCCGCCGAGGTGGCAGAGGTCGTGCTGGTCGACGATGCCGGTCCAGTAGGTGCCCACCAGCGTCCCGCCCCCCTCCACGAAGGCGCGCAGCCGCTCGGCCATGCCGGGCCGCAGCAGGTAGAGCATCGGCGCGACCACCAGCTTGTAGCCGTCGAGCGACCGCGTCTGGTCCACCACGTCCACCGGCACGCCCCGCTCCCAGAACGGGCGGTAGTGCGCCTGGCAGGTGGGGATGTAGTGCACGTGTTCGCCGAGGCCGATGGCGTTGTGCACGGCCCAGCGGTTCTCCCAGTCGTAGACGAGGGCGACCTCGGCGGGGACCTCGGTGCCGACGATGGCGTCGAGCTTGCCGAGCGCCGCGCCGACATCGGCGACCTCCCGGAAGACGCGGGTGTGCTCGTGGCCGACGTGGTCGACCACCGCGCCGTGAAACTTTTCGATGCCGCCGCGGCCCTTGCGCCACTGGAAGTACTGCACCGAGTCCGACCCGTGCGCGACCGCCTGGAGACTGGAGAGGAGGTGCATGCCCGGGCGCTTGCGCATGCGCACGTCCTGCCGCGTGGGTGTGCTCGGAACGCTCTCCATCAGCAGGAAGGGCTGCCCGTTCTTCAGACCGCGGACCAGGTCGTGCGCGAGGGCGGCCTCGCGCGCGATGGCCACGTCGTCGCCGGTGTCGTGCCAGCGGGGGTAGCTGTCCCAGCTCGCGACGTCCAGCGCCTCGGCGAAGGCGAAGTAGTCGAGCGACTCGAAGAAGCCCATGAAGTTGGTGGTAATCGGAACCGCCGGGGTGATCGACCGCAGCGGCGCGCTCTCGACGCGGAAGAAGTCGACGGTCTGCTCGCTGTTGAAGCGCTTCCAGTCCAGCATCATGCCGTGGATGCTGTGGTCGACGGGGAGGATCTCGTCCCAGTCGCTGAAGGTGTGCGCCCAGAAGCCGGTCCACCAGGCGCGGTTGAGGCGGTCGAGGTCGTTGTCGTACCGCGCGCGGAGCCAGTCGCGCCAGGCGGCCAGGCAGTGCGGGCAGAAGCAGGGGTCGCCGTTGTACTCGTTCGAGACGTGCCAGAGGAGGAGCGCCGGATGGTCCCTGTAGCGCTCGGCGAGGCGGGTGTTGATGGCCACGCACTGTTCGCGGTAGACCGGCGAGGTGCGGCAGTGGTTGTGCCGGCCGCCGTGGGGCTGGCGGATGCCGTCGGCGTTCATCCGGCAGACCTCGGGGTAGGCCTTGCTCATCCAGGCCGGCTTCGAACCGCTCGGCGTGGCGAGGACGGCGAAGGCGTTGCGCTTCGCGAGGCGGTCGAGCACGTCGTCGAGCCAGTCGAAGCAGTACTCCCCCTCGCGCGGCTCCAGCGCCGCCCAGGCGAAGATGCCGACCGACATGGCGTTGCAGCCGGCGAGCTCCATGAGCCGCATGTCCTCGTCGAGGATCTCCGGCATGTGGAGCCACTGGTCGGGGTTGTAGTCCCCGCCGTGGAGCAGGTGCGGACAGGCGGGATTGACGGGGGGGTAGGGCTTCGACGCCATGGCGGTTTCCTTTGTTCTCGGGGCCAACAGGGAACCGCATTGTCCGCGCGGCCGCCGCAAAGTCAAGCCGGGCCAGTCGCCACGCTCCGGTTTGCGTGGTATGGTCCAGTCGGGGGATTGTCGACATGTGGAACGGGGCACGCCTGGTCGGGCGACGCCAACGCAGTGCCGGGCGGTCCGCGCCGCCGTTCCGCTTTGCTGCGGGATTGCGCTGAAATTTGCATTGCGAGAAGAAAGAAAACAGGCTAGAATAACGATAGCAGATTGGGAAGCGGGAGCATCACGCCATGAAACCCAGACGGACAGCCGCGCCGGGCCCGGGGATGCGTGTCGGGTTCCGTCGTGGTTTTACCCTCGTGGAGCTGTTGGTGGTGATCGCGATCATCAGCGTGCTCGCTTCGCTCCTCCTGCCGGCGCTGGACAAGGCGCTCACTGCGGCGCACGACATGCAGTGCGTCAACATCGTGCGCCAGACGCTGATGCATGTGACCTTCTACCAGAACGAATTCGACAAGCCGGTCACCAACTTCGCCCCCGACTGCCCGCAGTGGGGCAACAACGCCTGGCCGGCCGATCACAACAGCATTACCACCCCGATGGCCAACACCTACGGCGGCTACAGCGGCGACCACATCTGGGCCGAGGGGCGGAACATGGCGCTCTTCTGGCGCTACTACCTGATGGCCGCCGGCGCGCCGGTGGAGCTCCTGGGCTGTTCGTTCACCGACTACCGTGATCGCGACTTCAAGGGGTCGCACTCCGGCGGCAGGCTGAGCCATCCGCTGGAACCCTCGTGCACGCAGGACAGCTTCCGCCAGTACCCGGCCTTCTGGTGGTACGGCCCCGGCCTGCGGGACACGAGCCAGCTCTACTGGTACGGCGGCAGCCTGATCAGCGTCTCGGACTGGAGGCAGGAAAACATCCGCATGGATCGTTACGGCCCGCTGGTGGCGTGCCCCAAGGTCTGGCTCACCTACAGCGGCGGCGTGAAGAGCTACGAGCCGAGCCACCGGCCGGAGTACCGCGCCGTATCGTCCCCGCGCTTCCTGCCGTGGGCGGGGACGGTGGGCTTCACCGACGGGAGCGCCGGGCTGTACCGGAGCGGCCCGGACGAAACCTTCGACCCGACTGAGTAGGCACGGGAGGCGCACCATGCGCGACCACAGACACGGCGATTCCGGGAACGGTTTCACCCTGGTGGAGCTCCTGGTGGTGATCGCCATCATCAGCGTGCTCGCGGCGCTTCTCCTGCCGGCGTTGCAGGAGGCGCACGTCCAGGCCAACATCATCTCGTGCGCGTCGAACCAGCGGCAGGCGCTCATGGGCATCACGCTCTACAGCGGCGACTACAACGAGTTCCCCGTCAACGTCCACCCCGATGACTGGGGCGACCTCACCTACGCCCAGAGTGCCGGCAACCGCGGCCTCAGCAGCCCCAGCACCTACGGCCCCTGGGCGCCGGGTCACGACGGCTGCGAGGGGTCCAAGGCCTACTGGCGGCACTACCTCCTGTCTCTTGGTTATTCGGACGTGCAGATCCTCGGGTGCGCCATGGAGATTTCGGGCGGCGACGAGGCCACCCCGGGCGGCGACAATGCGCTCGACCCCGCCGCCGGCCGGCGCGAATATCCGCCCTACACCTACTGGGGCCCCGGGGTCGACCCCATGCGCTGCAAGGCGTACGTCAACGGCATCAACGCCCGCAGTGAAAACGGCGGCGTCACCCGCCAGCCGCGCACGATCAGCATTGCCCGCCGCTACGGCCCGCAGCCCCTCCTGATCGACGACTTCGTCCAGATCAAGAATGTCTGTCGCCTTTCACCGCACCGGCGCACCCCCTGCAACGGGCCGTCCGAGTTCCAGTGGTACTGGCGCGAGTACGATCACAATGTCGGCTGGAGCGACGGGCACGTCACCTACCACTACGCTTCCTTCGCCCCGTCGGGCGGCTACGATCTGCTCGACCCCTTCGTCTGGAAGGTGAGGATCTGGTGGTGACGAAGACGGCGGAATGCAGAAAGCGGACGACCGCGACCCGCCCGCCCCGGACGACGGACCGGAAGCGGATCGGTTTTACCCTCGTGGAGCTTCTGGTGGTGATCGCCATCATCAGCGTACTGGCCGGTCTCCTGCTGCCGGCGCTGCAGAGCGCACGCGAAGCGGCCGCACACGTCGAATGCATGAACAACGCGCGTTCTCTCGGCGGCGCCCTCATGACCTATACCGTCGAATACGACGGTTTCTTTCCCTACCGTCCCAACGGCTGGTACACCCCCGCGTACGTCAACAACTATCCGTATTGGAAATACAGCCTCGACGTCTGGCCGTACCTCCTGACCGACACCGTCCTGCCGGGCATCGAGAACACCGGACGGTCCAACACCACCCGCACCGACTGGAACACGCCGTTCGTCTGTACGGTCACCTGGACGCGTATCCTGCAGCATCATCCCGACGCCACGCAGGTGGAGCAGTACTGGATGAATCCGAGCGGCAGCAGCTATTCGGCCAATCCTTACTGGGCCGGCGAGATGCATCCTTCCAGCCCCTACGCCGGCCGGCGCGCCCGCCGGATCGACGAGGTGACGCGGTCCGGCTTTCCGCTGCTGCTGGAGCAGGGGTTCAATCGTCTGAACGGCGGCTATCTGGCCCAGATGCCCTGGCGGCACAGCCGCGAGAATTTCTGGCGGCGCTATGGCGCGTACGGTTCCTACTGGGGGTTCTATCCCGGCTTTTTCCATCACGATCCGGACCCCGGCGGTCCCCCGGCCGGCTCGAGCAATGTTCTTCGCGCCGACAACGCGGTGGTCACCTTCCACCCCGGCGACATCGCGGACTGGCGCGCCGGCCCCGAAGGCACCAACCCCTCTCCCTGGTTCCGGGACTACACCCGCCACCACGACCCCTGATCCGCCCCCTTGCACGAATTGCCATCCCTTCTGCAGATCCCGCCATTCCCCCGGCCACGCGTCCCCCGTATGACGGAGGCTGCCCCCGCGGGGCGGGCGCACGGTGCGGCGCGCCGCCGGGGGCACGGCCTGCATTCGACACGGAAGGAGACGGACATGGATCCCCTGCGCATCGGCATTCTCGGCTGCGGCGGCATCGCCGGCCATCACGCGCGGCAACTCGCCGCCATGGACGACGCGGCCATCGTCGCGCTCTGCGACGTCAACCCGGAGCAGGTCGAACGCTTCCGCGAGGCCAACCTCGCCGACGCCCCGGCCCCGGCCGCCTACACCGACCCGGCCGCGATGTACGCCGAGGCCGGCCTCGACGCGGTGGTCATCGCCACCCCGCACACCCTGCACTACGCCCAGGGCCTCGAGGCGCTCGACGCGGGCTGCCACATCTTCATGGAGAAGCCCATGGTCACCAACGCCGACGACGCCTACGCCTTCGCCGAGCGGGTGAAGCAGGCGGAGAAGATCGTCACCGTCGGCTACTGCACCCCGGCGACGCGCCCGTTCGGCTTTCTCCGCGACCGGATTCGCGAGGGGACCTACGGCCGGCTCGAGCTCGTCACCGGCTACCTCTGCCAGGACTGGCTGCGCCTCACCACCGGCATGTGGCGGCAGGACCCCGCCCTCTCCGGCGGCGGGCAGGCCTACGACAGCGGCGCGCACCTCATGGCCAGCCTCATCTGGAGCGTCGAACAGCCCATCGACGAGGTCTTCGCCTTTGTCGACAACCACGGCGCCGCGGTCGACATCAACAGCGCCATCGCCGTCCGCTTCGCCAACGGCGTCATGGCCAGCCTCGCCATCGGCGGCAACTGCGCCAAGGGCGGACAGCACATGAGCTTCATCTTCGAAAACGGCCGCGTCGAGATCGACGGCTGGGGCGGCTCCTACATCAAGGTCTTCGCCGACGGGCACGAGGAAACGCCCGACCTCGGCGGCGACGCGGTCACCCCGATCCGCAACTTCGTCGACGCCGTCCTCGGCCGCGACGAGCCCAAGACCGCGCCCATCCACGGCATCCATCACACCGAGCTCATGGACGCCATCTACGCCTCCGCCCGCTCCGGCCGGCCCGTCCGCCCCGCCCGCCGCGAAGCCGCCGCCTGAGCTCGCTTCGCCGGACAACGCGGCTCGCTTTCCCCTCTTCGAGAAGTGCGGGGGCGCGCGCCCGTTTTGCTGGAAGGCGGCAACAGACATCTGGCCACGGACAACGACCGGTCATTCGCCGTGCGCCCCCTCCAGCCGTTGGAGGGGGCGCCGGATGGCTTCTCTGGTGGACCGAAAACCACACGCCCGCAGGCGCGCTCCCCCTCGTTCCTCACATCCGGAAGAAACGTTTCCCCTTGCATAGGCCTGCGAATCGGCTATTATGTATCCAGAATCCAAAATAGCCGAGGACAACCATGTACTACAGGCGCACACTTGAAGAGGCAGTGGAAACGGCATCGCAGCAGTTCCCCGTGGTGCTTGTTACGGGCCCGCGACAGGTTGGCAAGACCACGCTTCTGCGGCATCTCTGTGGCGACAAGCGGCGGTACGTCACGCTGGACGACCTGACGTTGCGTTCGCTGGCCAAGGAAGACCCCGCTCTTTTTCTTCAGCGGTATCCGCCCCCCGTGCTGTTTGACGAGATCCAGTACGCGCCCGATCTGCTCCCCTGCATCAAGATGCGGGTGGACGAGGAGGGCGGAACGGGAGCCTTCTGGCTGACCGGTTCGCAGCAGTTCCAGATGATGCAGGGAGTAACCGAAAGCCTTGCCGGGCGGGTGGCGATGTTGAATCTGCTCGGGTTTTCCGCCCGCGAACGGGACAAGCGGGAGAGCGGCGTCGAGCCGTTCCTCCCCACGCAAGGCAATCTTCACAGACGTGCAGCGATGGCGGGGAAGACTTCGCTCAACACCATCTTCAGGCAAATCTGGAGCGGCGGCTATCCGGCGCTGGTCGCTGGCCCCGCCAAAGACCGCGACCTGTTTTACAGTTCCTATCTTCAGACCTACCTGCAACGGGATGTGCGCGACCTTGCGCAGGTGGGCAATGCCGAGACATTCCTCCGGTTCCTCCGGGCCTGCGCGGCGCGGACGGGGCAACTGCTCAACTGCTCGGAACTGGCCCGCGATGTGGATGTGAGCGTGAAGACGGCGCAGCACTGGCTCTCCATCCTCACGGCCAGCTTTCAGGTCCATCTGCTCCAGCCCTATCACAGCAACGTGACCAAGCGGCTGGTGAAGACGCCCAAGCTGTATTTCCTGGATACCGGCCTTGCCGCCTATCTGACCGGGTGGTCAACGCCCGAGACCCTGGCGGCCGGCGCGATGAACGGGGCCATGCTGGAGACGTGGGTCCTTTCGGAGTTGCTGAAAAGCTGGTGGCATCGCATGCGCAGCCCGCAGCTTTACCACTATCGTGACCGGGACGGCCGGGAAATCGACTTCCTGTTCGTGCAGGATCGCACCGTCCATCCCGTGGAAGTCAAGCTCGGGGCCACGCCGAAGCGGGACTGGGTACGGCACTTCCATGTACTGGACAAACTCGACCTCGACGTGGGAGACGGGGGCGTTCTGTGCCTGTGCCAGGAGATGCTGCCGCTGACCCGGCAAGCCCTGGCCATGCCTGTGGGCGTCATCTGATGGAGAAGGGAGAGAGCCATTGACCGGCCATGATCATCTGCCTGCCCCCCCGGAAAGCGACTTCCTGTTCTACCGTACGGAAGACGGGCAGACGCAGATTCGGGTGCTCCTTGCGGAGAAGACAGTCTGGATGCCGCAGAAGCTCATCGCGGAGCTGTATGGCACCACTCCACAGAACATAACCCAACACATCAAGAGCATTTACGAGGAAGGCGAACTGGATGCAACGGCAACGTGTAAGCGTTACTTACAAGTTCGGATTGAAGGCAATCGTGAGGTGAAGCGGGATGTTGACCACTACAACCTCGACATGATTCTCGCCATCGGCTACCGCGTTCGCAGTCCGCGCGGCGTACAGTTCCGTCAATGGGCGACCCGCACGTTGCGGGAGTATCTCATCAAGGGGTTTGTCCTCGACGACGAACGGCTCAAACGTTGCGAGACCACTTTCGGCGAGGACTACTTCGAGGAACTGCTCGAACGCATCCGCGACATTCGTTCATCGGAGCGGCGCTTCTATCAGAAGATTACCGACATCTACGCCACGTCCATCGACTACGATGGGCATGCCGACATCACCCAGCAGTTCTACGCCACCGTACAGAACAAGCTGCACTGGGCGATACACGGTCACACCGCCGCCGAACTCGTGCAGGAGCGGGCGGACGCGGACAAGCCGCACATGGGGCTGAGTACATGGAAGAATGCGCCCGATGGCCCGGTGCGCAAGGCGGACGTATCCGTCGCGAAGAATTACCTGAATGAATCGGAACTGTCCGAACTCAACCGCATCGTGACCATGTATCTCGACTATGCCGAAGACCAGGCCCGCCGCCGCCAGACCATGACCATGAGCCGGTGGATCGAACGACTCGATGCGTTCTTGCAGTTCAACGACCGCGAGATTCTGCGGGATGCGGGGCGAGTCAGCCATGCCGTTGCGGAGCAGCTCGCCCACGACGAATACGAGAAGTACCGCGCCAGACGGATTCAACAGGAAGATGCCGGACAGCTGAGTGACTTCGACCGCTTCTCCCGCCGGATGCTGGAAGATGGCGGGAAGGGCGATGAGCAATAGTTCAGACAGGGGTTTGCCATGACAGACAACGCAAAACCGGTACGTCTTCAAGACATTCTCGACGCGCTCGAATGGCAGCAGGACGAGTGCCATGCCTTTCTGGAGCTGGCGACCGGACATATCGTGGTGATCAATGAGGATGATCAATTTGCTGTGGAACAGGACGATAGCAAATTGCCCGAATGGCAGCGGGAGTCCGAGAGCCTGGCGTTGGCCCGGCGGATGGCGGAAAACGGGGGGGGCGTCCCCGACGGCTATGTGGCCCTGCCCGACCGTTTCGATATTGATGAATACCGCATGATGGAGCGTTTCTCATGGTCGCGGGCGGATGACGAAGAACGCGACGAGCTCTCCCGCGCCATTCAGGGAAGCGGCGCATTCCGCCGCTTCAGAGATACGGTCCACCGCCTGGGGATTGAGAAAGAGTGGTACGGAGCGCGGGAGGAAGGCTACCGGGAAGTCGCTATCGAGTGGTGCGAGGAGCACGGCATCCCCTACCTGGAAGAGGCGAAGATGGACGAAAAGGGATAGCACATGCCATACTACAATGACGACGGCACGGAATTCAATCCCGAGCTCATCCCCACACCCGACCTCTGCACCACGTGCCGGAAGCATGAATCAGCGGGCCCGGAAGAGAACGTGCTCTGCAATTTGACGCGGGCGGACGCCATGGAAGAGGATGTGTTCATCTGCTTCGCCTATCAGCCCAGCTCACCGAACATCGACCGCAAGGCGGTGTTGCGAAAGCTCTGCCAGCAAGCCGAGATTCCCTGCACGGAAGCCGACTTGGCCGAACCGGCAGGGAGCGATGCGGACGCCAATTCGTTCTGATCATCGCCCTGCCCGCAGTTCGGTTTCCAACCAGCGATGCCCAAGCGCTTTCGGGCCGCATGGCCCGTGCGACTTGTTCAGCCGCGTGGCTACCCCCTTCCTGAACATGCCGCTGATCTGCCATGCCAAAAACACTCGCATTGACAAAAAACTCTCAAAAACTCTCACGCTGCGGTTGACACCGGTCGATCTGTGCTGTATGACATTGTTTGAGAGTTTTAGATTGTTTTTGAGTCCATGCGATTGTGTGTCCGGTCGGAAGCGGAAGGAGGGGAGCGATGGAGACGACGGCGAAAGCCAGGGCGGGCCTTGCGGCGGATGCGGCGGCGGACGCGCGCTGGGACGGGGCGCTGCACCGGCGCGTGCCGCTGGCGGACCTGGCGGGCGGCGTGGGCGGGAGCGTGCTGTATCTTCTGAGTGCATGCTCGCTTCTGTACGGACTGGTGCGGGTCATCGGGCCGGTGCTGGAGACCAGCTTCGACCCGATGCGCCTGTTTCCGTCGCTCGGCGCGCTGTATGTCTACGAGGTCTTCCTGCTCGGCGCGGCGCTCCTGATCGTGCTGTGGCGGAATGTGCTGGACGATGCGGCGTGGCTGGTGGTGCTGGCGGCGGTCTTCCTCGGGATCGGAGGGATTGCGTTGGAGACGGTGGCCAACGACAGCCACGCCGGGGCGCTGGGGTTTGCCGTGGTGCTGTCGGTGCTGGCGGCGGGGAAGCTGTGGGCGCTTCGCCGGTGGCTGGCGCCGGGGCTGCGCGGGGCGCTCCTGGCGGTGACGGCGGTGCTGGCGGTGTACGGATACGCTGCGCCGGTGGTCTTCGGGCGGCTGGCGGCGGCGGAGATGGCCCCGGTGGGGATGCGGACCGCGTGGCTGGCGGGCTGGGGCGTGCTCCTCGGCGCGGGTGCGGTGCTGGTGGTGGTCGCGGACCGGACCGCGTTCGGCGCGGCGTGGCAGCGCGCGGCCGGGCGGACCCGGTCCCCGGACGGGGTGGATCGGGCCGCGGACGGTGCAGCAACAACCGTGGATGGAGTGGCGACAACCGCAGATGGGGCGGCAACGGTCTTCGAAGGCGCGGCGACGGCGGTGGACGGGCCGGCGACAGGCGTAGACGGGGCTGCGCCAGGCGTAGACGGGCCGGCGACAGGCGTGGGCGGGGCTGCGACAGGCGTGGACGGGACTGCGACGGTCGCGGACGGAGCGGCGACGGTTGACG